>CAZDKF010000020.1:3735-6173 GCA_964505955.1 uncultured Rhodoluna sp.
CAGCACTGCTGATTTGGGACACTCTAAAGGCGGGAAGCCATGATGAAAAGGTTCCCGGCGGAAAGGCTACGGCCTTCATCAAGCGGCACTTTCCGACTGTTGACGAGTACCACGGAGCAAAACTCACCATCGTTCAAAACGGAAAGCGCTACATTACGCCGTTGCTGCTGGTGATGATTGCCATCGGCATGACTGACCTACTATTTGCACTTGATTCGATTCCGGCTGTCTACGGTTTGACCAACGAGCCTTACATCGTATTCATGGCGAACGCATTCGCACTGATGGGCTTGAGGCAGCTCTACTTCTTGCTAAGCGGACTCATGGAACGCCTGAAGTACCTGGGTGTGGGTCTTGCAATCATCTTGGCCTGGATCGGCGTGAAGCTCGTGATTCACGCTCTGCACAAGAACGAACTTCCGTTCTTGAACAACGGTGAGGCAATCAAGGCGATTCCAGAGATCTCAACCGATCTGTCTCTCGGTTTCATTCTGTTGACCTTGGTTGTGACCACCGTGGTCAGCCTGATTGCAACCAGCGAAAAGCGAACTGGTTCAGCAAAGACAAAGGCAAAGAAGTAATCGACTCATCAAAAAGCCCGCCAGCGATGGCGGGTTTTTTGTTTGAAAGCCAACTGGTCAGTTACCAGTCTTTGCCCTTGGTCGACATGGCACGATCGGCCTCGCGCTTATCCTGTTGCTCTTTCAGAGCCTGACGCTTGTCATACTCTTTCTTTCCTCGAGCAAGAGCGATTTCGACCTTGGCATAGCCGTCTTTGAAGTAGAGCGAAAGCGGCACCAGCGTGTAGCCGCTGTCTTTGATTTTGCCGGCCAGCTTGCTGATCTCGGCGCGGTTGAGCAGTAACTTGCGACGGCGACGGGTCGAGTGGTTGTTCCAGGTGCCTTGCGTGTACTCGGGAATGTGAACGTTTTCGAGGTAGGCCTGACCGCCTTCAATCGAGGCGAATCCGTCGATTAGAGACGCGCGACCGGCACGCAACGACTTCACTTCGGTTCCGCTCAGCACGATTCCGGCTTCGTAGACATCCTCTATGTGATAGTCGTGGCGCGCTTTGCGGTTGCTGGCAACCACTTTTTGTCCACGTTCTCTAGGCATAAGAACCTATATTCGCAGATAACGGCGAATTGCTAAACCGCTGGCTAGCGCAGCGAGAACAATCGCGGCACCGATAAGAATCGGCACAACCAACAAGCCATCGGCTAAACCGACGAAGTTGGTGAAAGGCATGCTCACGGCTAGGTAGCCCTGAACGAAGAACTGAACTATGGCCAGCACCGCCCCACCCGCGAGAATGCCTCCGATGATGGCGGCGAGCACTCCCTCAAGGATGAACGGCAGCTGAATATAGAAGTTGCTCGCACCCACAAGCCGCATGATGCCTAGCTCGCGCCGGCGGGCGAAGGCCGAGAGGCGAATCGTGGTTGAGATTAGCAGTGCTGCCGAAGCCAGCATCAACGAAGCGATTGCGATTGCCGCGATGCTCGCGGCGTTAAGAATGCTGAAAATCTGGTCGAGATAGCTGCGCTGATCGCGCACCTCTTCTACTCCTCCGAAACCGGTGAAGCTCTCGGTGATGATTGCGCTCTGCTCGGGGTTTTTGAGCTTGACCCAGAAGGTTTCGTTAAGTTGCTCAGGGGTTACATATTGCGCTACAGCATTGCCCTTGAACTGTTCTTGAAACTTGTCGTAGGCCTGTTGATGGTTTTCAAAGTAGAACTGCTCTATGTAAGGAGCCAGGGTCGAAGACTGCAACTGGGTTTGAACGGCATTGACTAGGTCTTGCGATGCCTCGCCCTGCGCACAAACATCGGCAGGTGACACTTCGCTGCACATGTAGATAGCAACCTGCGCCTTGTCATACCAGTAGGTCTTCATTTGACCGATTTGCATCTGCAGCAGAGTTGCAGCACCAACGAAAGTGAGCGAGAGAAAAGTAACCAGAATTACAGAAATAACCATCGATAGGTTGCGGCGCAAACCTTGTCGAACCTCGCTGAAAACAAAACCGCCGCGCATTAGTAGCCAGCCACCTTTTGGTCGCGCACGATGCGCCCATCGCTGAGTTCAACTACGCGCTTCTGCAGGCGATCCACGATTCCGCGATCGTGGGTTGCCATAACAACCGTGGTTCCGTTTTGGTTGATGCGATCAAGCAGCGCCATGATTTCGTCGCTGGTCTTTGGGTCGAGGTTTCCGGTTGGCTCGTCGGCCAAAATCAGTGCCGGCTTATTGACGATTGCGCGAGCAAGTGCAACGCGCTGCTGCTCACCACCCGAGAGCTCGCTAGGTAGGCGACCGGCTTTTTCTTCGAGACCAACCATGCGCAAAACATCCGGCACGGCCTCTTGAATGAATCCGGCAGACTTACCGATTACCTCCAGGCTGAAGGCTACGTTCTGCGCAACGGTCTTGTTTGG
>CAZDKF010000020.1:6183-10896 GCA_964505955.1 uncultured Rhodoluna sp.
GCCCGCAACCTAATCTGTGGCACAGTCGCATCTATCCCGCTTGAGTATTACAGCAAGAAAACAGGCGAGAAGATTGAGACCGAGCCGGTGCTCGGAACATCCTCGCGAAGCATGAGCCTGAGCAGCGATGATTTGCCCGAGCCAGAAGCCCCGACCAAGAAAACGAAGTCGCCCTTCTCGATTTCAATCGAGACGTCGGCAAGCGCCGGGCGGTTCGAGCCTCGGTAGTTTTTGCTTACGTTTTCTATGCGAATCATTGAAATAAGCCTAAATTGCAAGGCCCTCGAGGGCGGTCAGGCTAGCCGCCAGATTCTGAGGTTTCTAGTTCTGGCTCTGCTTGCGCCAGCGAATGCCCGCGGCAATAAATCCGTCGAGATCGCCATCAAACACGGCGCTCGGGTTGTTTACCTCATAGTCGGTTCGCAGATCCTTGACCATTTGATACGGAGCCATTACGTAGGAGCGCATTTGCTCACCCCAGCTAGCCTTCACGTCACCTGCAATTGACTTTTTCTTAGCTTCTTCTTCGCGTCGCTTGATCTCGAGCAGGCGACTTTGCAGAACGCGCATTGCCGCGGCTTTGTTTTGAATCTGGCTCTTCTCGTTCTGGCAACTCACGACGGTTCCGGTTGGCAGGTGTGTGACGCGCACGGCCGAGTCGGTTGTGTCAACAGATTGACCGCCGCGCCCAGACGAACGAAATACATCAACACGGATGTCTGCGTCGGGAACCTCGATCACGTCGGTCTGCTCGATTAGCGGAACGACTTCGACTGCGGCAAAAGACGTCTGACGTTTGCCAGCAGCATTGAACGGGCTCATGCGAACGAGTCGATGGGTTCCGGCTTCGACGCTCAGCGTGCCAAACGCAAAAGGGGCATCGACCTCGAATGTTGCCGACTTGATTCCGGCACCCTCTGCATAAGAAGTGTCGAGAACCTGCACGGGCAGTTTGTGTTTTTCTGCGTAGCGCAGATACATGCGCATCAGCATCTCGGCAAAGTCGGTGGCGTCATCGCCACCTGCTCCCGAGCGAATCGTGATTACCGCAGCACGCTCATCAAACTCGCCATTTCGAGCTCGGCCAAAATCGCGTGCAAAGCTGCGAACTCTGCCTTGGCTTCTGTCTGCACTGACGAATCCTGCTCAGAATTTGCCATCTCAATCAAAACGTCGATGTCATCGAGCCTGGCTGTAAGGTCGGCGACTTTGTTGACCAAGGCCTGCTTGTGGCTGAGCGCGCTGGTTACTTTTTGCGCCTGCTCCGGGTTATCCCAGAGGTCGCTCGCTGCGGCTCGCTCTTTGAGCTCAGCAATTTCGGCTTCAAGTCGGTCGAGGTCAATTACCTGGCGGATATCGCCGAGCGTGCTGCGCAATTGCTGCAGTTCGGTTGAGAGATCGAGTTCGGCCATTTGCCCTAGTTTAACTTGCACCCAGAGAACTGGCCGTTGGGGTCATAATTGACCGGTGCCTAAAGCAAACGAATTCAAGATAAGTCAGCTGACTAGCTCTGTTTTCGTGCCCTCGGCATTCTTCTCTATTGGCGAATATGCACTAATCCCCATTATTCCGGCTAGCGCCGAGCGTTTGGGCGCAGATTTACCAACCGCGGGCTTGATTGCCGGCTGCGTGATGCTCGGAACACTGCTGGCCGACATTCCGGCGGCGCGAATCGTGAACGCGATTGGCGAGCGAAAAGCCATGATGTGGTCTGCTCTTGCGGCGGCCATTGGAATTATGTTTGCGATTATCGCCGACAACATCTTTGCTTTGGGTGCCGCCGTTTTGATGGTCGGCGCATCGGCAGCGGTGTTTGCGCTTGCCAGACACGCCTACATGGCCGAACACGTTCCTCTGAGCTATCGAGCCAGGTCACTTGCTTTTCTGGGTGGCACCTTTCGCGCCGGCGCCTTTATCGGACCGCTGCTCAGCGCAGCAGTAATTGCAACCCTGGGCATATCTTCGGTCTTGATTTTCTGCATGGGCTTTTGGTTGGCCGCCGCACTCTCGCTGTTCTTCAACAAGGATGAGAAGACATCGACCGCCATAGCAACGCCCCTGAGTTACACCTGGGTGATCGCGAAACGTGAAAAGAAAAAACTCCTCACCGTCGGAGTCGGTTCGGCAATAGTGGGAATTCTTCGCACCACTCGCCAAGTTGGAATTCCACTTTGGGCTTTGCATATCAATCTACCCGCAGAAAATACCGCTCTCATTATCGGAATCGCGGCCATCGTTGACTTTGCTCTTTTCTACACCTCTGGTCAAGTCATGGATAAGTTCGGCCGACGTGCCGCCGCGGTGCCGACACTGATCGGTTTGAGCCTCACCCACATGCTCATCTTTACCGCGACGACAGAAACCGCGTTTCTTGTGTTGGCGATCGCAATGTCTCTTGCCAACGGTCTCGGTAGCGGGTTGATACTTACGCTTGGAGCCGACCTCGCGCCGGCGGATGCCCGAAATGAGTTTTTAGCGGGTTACCGTTTGCTCGTTGATGGCGGAGTTGCGGCAGCACCGCCAGCACTGGCAGCGCTCGCAGCAACCGTTGGTCTCGGAGCTGGATTGATAGGTTTTGGTTTTCTCGGATTGGCCGGTGCGTATCTTCTTCACAGGTTCATCCCAGAGTTTGTTCAGCATCAAAAACGGTAGTTTTTGTTCGGCAATAATAGAGCCATGCAAAAACTCACTGTGCGCTTCGCCGCCCTCATTGCCGGCCTATCTCTAGTAGCAACCCCAAACCTTGCATGGTCGGCACCCGCGCCAAAAGCACCAACCGCAGCAGAGGCGGCGGCTTTGGCGCGTGACAGCGTTCGCAGCCCGATGGCAGCAGACAGCATCTACTTTGTAATGACCGATCGCTATGCAAATGGCGACACAAGCAATGACCGCGGCGGTGCCAGCGGTGACTATTCACTCACTGGCTATGACCCAACCAGTGACTCATACTTTCACGGTGGTGACCTAAAGGGTCTAATCGGTGGCTGCACAACGGGCGAAGGCATAGCTCGAATCAAGAAGCTTGGCTTCACAACAATCTGGATTACCCCGCCGTTCAAGCAAGAGTGGGTTCAGGGTGACAGTGCCGCCTACCACGGATACTGGATCAACGACTTCTTGACCATTGACCCGCACTGGGGAACAAATGCAGACTTCAAAGATTTTGTTGACTGCGCGCAATCGCAAGGCATAAAGGTTGTGCTCGATATCGTTTTGAACCACACCGGCGATGTGATTAAGTACAACGGCAGCGGCAAGGCAGCGATTCCGGCAGGTCGTCAGAACGCAAAGAACCCGGCTTGGCTAAACAAGTTGAGCAACTACAACAACCGCGGTGACGTTCGCGACTGGAACGACAAGTTCTGGGCCCAGAACGGTGACTTCTTCGGTCTTGACGACATCAAGACCACCAACCAAGAAGTTATCGATGGCTTTGCTGCTGTCTACTCGCAGTGGGTAAACGACTACGGCGTCGACGGCTTCAGGGTTGACACCGCGAAGCACGTCGACGATGCCTTCTTGGGTAAGTGGTGGCCAAAGGTTCTAGCTGCAACTAAGGCAAAGAAGCCAAACCTTTATGCGTTTAGCGAAGTCTTTGACAGCAGGCAAGATGTGTTGTCTTCTTTCCTTCGCAACCGCGGGCTTCCATCGCTGCTCGACTTTGGTTTTCAGGCAGATGCAATTCAATATGCCGGTGGTGACGGTGATGCCGGAAACTTGACCTACGTTTTGCGTCAAGATGACAAGTTCACGACCGCATCGAGAAACGCCTACAACCTGGTGACTTTCTTGGGCAACCACGACATGGGTCGCGTGGCTCACCTATTGCTGAAGAACGGTGCCAAGGCTGACACCCTGCTAGCCAGCACCATTTTTGCCCACGACCTCATGTTCCTAACCCGTGGCACTCCAACCGTTTACTACGGTGACGAAGTTGGCATGATCGGTTTCGGTGGCGACAAGGCCGCCCGCCAGGATATGTTCAGCACCCAGAACGTCGAGTGGCAGCGCGAGCTTCGCGTGACCGGCGGGCCAATCGGCACAAAGTCTGCGCTAACCGACACCACCAACCCGATTTTCTTGCGCATTCAGGCGTTGAACGAGCTTCGCGCGAAGTATCCAGTTCTAGCAACCGGTGCTCAGATTGTTCGCGGTGCCGATGGACCAATCATGGTTTCGAGCCGAATTGATGCCGCCGACAAGCGTGAGTACTTGGTTGGCTTCAACAACGCATCCACAACCAAGACTTTGACCGTCAAGACCAGCTCGCCTTCGACTCAGTTCACCTCTGTTTGGGGTGGCGCAGAGGCAATCACTAGCGACGCAACCGGCACGGTCACTGTGACTGTTGGGCCACGCGGTTCGGTTGCTCTGCGCGCAGACAGCCAGTTGCCTTCGATCGATAAGGCTGTGAAGCCTACGCTTCGCGTTGCAATCGACCGTGACGAGAAACTCATGAACCTCACCGCGACTTTGGCAACAGCTGATCCGGCGACAGTATCGTTTGCTGTGAAGGTTGGCACTGCCAAAACCTGGACATACATCGGAAGCGATGATGCAGCTTCGTTCGCTCTCTACTATGAGTACGGCAAGTTGAAGAAGGGCACCTCTATTCAGTTTGTGGCGATCAGCAAAACGACCTCAGGCTTGATTGCGACTTCTGACGTGAGAGTCGTAAAGGTCCCATAGGTCGAAAAGGACTGATTTAGCCCT
>CAZDKF010000021.1:0-10827 GCA_964505955.1 uncultured Rhodoluna sp.
AGGTTGCGGGCGTGGCGAAATTGGCAGACGCACTGGATTTAGGTTCCAGCGCCGCAAGGCATGGGGGCTCAAGTCCCTTCGCCCGCACGAATGAAAGACCGGTTGTCTCAGACAACCGGTTTTTTGCTTAAGGTTTTTACTTTTGCGCTATCAAGAACTCGACGGCTGCTCCAGCATTCACGATTCCGATTCCGCACAGCCCCGTCGTTGAAGTTGCGCACTGTCCGCCAGGTTTGAATGGCTTCACAGTCTTGCTAATGATGTTCCAAGCTTCATCGAAAGTCAGGGTTGGCTTGATCGAATAGAGCAATGCAACGATTCCTGAAACTACCGGCGCTGCCATCGAAGTTCCCTGTTCGATGGCATAGGTTGGGGTGCCGGGCTTTGACTGGCCGTCATTGAATGTTGAAACCAACTGCCCCTCTGTGCTCGGTGGTGTCTGTGACTGATCGCGGTCGTCGCCACCCGGTGCAGAAATGTCAACGCCTACACCTTGAGCGGTTGATGCTGTGAAGTTTGAATACCACGCGCGGTCACCGCTGAATCCGGTTGCACCTACGTTGATTGTCGGAAAACAGTTTCCGGGATACGAGAAGCGAGCATCGGTATTGAAGTTTCCGGCTGCTGTGATGGTGGTGACGCCTGCTGCCTTAGCAGCCTTAAGCGCCTGACCGGTGCTACCCAAACGACCACCACTTGCGATGTCGTCACAAATCGAGATACCGGATGTGCCCATCGACATGTTTATGACTTTGGCTGGAGTTGGATTGTCTGGAACACCGGGAACAGAAAGTCCGGCTGCCCAGTTGATGGCGGCGATCAGGTCGGCCGATGTTCCGCCATCGGCACCCATCGCGCGAACCGGCTGAATAACGATTCCAGGTGCAACACCCGTGATGCCGATGTTGTTCGATGCAGCAGCGATGATTCCAGCAACGTGGGTTCCGTGCCACGAGCTCTCAACGAAGTTGCCGCGAGCATCCGTGAAGTAGTCACCCGGATCAGACGGGTCGGCATCCCAGCCATCGCCATCGTTGGAGCGGGTCTGGTTGCTGACAAAGTCGTAGCCGGGCACAACTTGGGAATCTAGGTCAGGGTGTTTGGTGATTCCGCTGTCGATCACCGCAACCACGACCGACTTGATGCCCCGCGTGTAGTTCCAGGCCTTCGGCATGTTGACTCCATACTCGGCGAATAGGTGCCACTGGCTGCTGTAATACTCGTCTGCCGGCTTGAACTCGGTGACCGCGCTGGTTGAACCGCGAGTGTTGGTTGCAACGAGCGAAAGTTTGTAATTCACGCCAGCCGAAAGTCCGGTGAAAGCGCAAGTGTTCGAAATCGTTGTGCAGGTAACACTTGGCAGACCGTCAGCTGTCGCAGTTGCCAAATAGGTAACTGGCAATCCACCCTGTTGCGCCAAGTTTTGCTGAATCCAGGTTGGGTTAAGAATGCTGGTGACAACGTTTCCACTCGCAAGGATGGGTGGCTGCGGCGCGGTAGTTGGGCGCACTCTCACGACTGCCGACGGAGCACCGGCTTTAGATGCGGTTGCCAACTTGGTGACCGCCTTGACCCTAAACGAGTAAAGGGTGCCCGCTTCGAGCGAAGTGTTCATGGTGTAGCTGAGCGCTGTGCCGCGTTTGATAGCCGTGTAACTTTGACCGCCGTTTGAAGAGTATTCAACTATGTAGCCGGTGATCTTTGCACCGAACAAACTGCGCGGAGCCTTCCGGGTGAGACGTACGGCGGCTGTGGTTGGGCTGGCCTTGCTAAACGCATCAACCGCCTTTAAAGACTGAACAGCCGAAGCCGCACGAAGTGCAGCGAGTGCAGCGCTGCCACCAACACTCAAGGTTGCCGGTGAGAAGTTTTGGTTGATTGACACCATTTCAACTCGAGGGTCTTGCTCGAGCGCTCGCGCAATTTTGCGAGCTTGAACAATCGGCAGGTCGCCAGAGAAATCTGCTGTGTAGATGTTGTCGCCGAGCGCATGCCCAAATGAAAGCGCAACCTTGGCGGCATTCGAGCCTGTGGCAAGGCCGTCGGCAGCAAGGGCATCAACACCTGCGCGGTACTTGACGATTAGTCCGGTGGCGGTGCCGGTTTCAATGGCTTCGAACGTGGTTTGCGAAGCCGTTGCGGGCGAAATTAGCCCGATTGACGCGATAACGGCCAATGCAAGAGCGGCTACCCCACGAAAACGCTTCATGTTGCAAGCCTAAGCGGGCGCTCTGTGAAATACCTTAAAACTAGAGGCTCTTCTGCATCAATACGACGCCCAGCCAGCGCCCAAACTTGAAGCCAACCTTGCCTAATTGCCCCTGCTTGGTGAAACCGAAGCTCTCGTGCAGCGCAATCGAAGACTCTGCGCCTTTGTCTGAGATAACAGCAACGATTTCTTTGACGCCGGCAGCCTTGCTCGCCTCGAGCAGAGCCTTCAGAAGTCTCGTGCCTACGCGATTGCCGGTTGCAGCCGGTCGCAGATAAATGCTGTCTTCAACTGTTCGACGGTAAGCCGCCTTCTGACGCCAGGGTGCGACATAGGCAAAACCGATGATCTGCTTGCTGTCGGTTTCGGCAACTATGAACGGAAGCCCGAGCCCTTGAATGTAGTGAAACTTTGATTCCCAGTCGGCGTTGGTCATCGAATCGATATCAAATGTCACAACGCTGTTTGCGATGTAGTAGTTGTAGATTTCGGTGACGGCAACAAGGTCAGCTAGTTGAGCCTCGCGAATGTTGACCTCGGTTGGTCGGCTTTGCTCGCCGCCCTTAGCTCGCAGCTTGCGAACAAGCTTCCAGCGAGATTCAGAGTCGAGAGCCATCGAGATTCCTTTTGCACATTATTTAGCAAGACCAATCTATCGGCTGCTCACCGACGAAAACGAGTGCGTCGTTAGTCTTCGAAAATGGCTTTGAGCCAAAGAATCCGCGTCGTGCCGAAAGCGGGCTCGGATGCGCGCTCGAAACCACCTGCACATCGGTGAGCAACCTTTGCAGAGCGATGGCTTCGTTGCCCCACAAAATAGCAACCAGTTTTCTGCCGCGAGCGCGATTGAGCACCTTGATTGCCGCGTCTGTGAACCTGCCCCAACCGGCATCGAAGTGGGCTGCCGATGTGCCAGACGAAGTTGTCAGGTGGCGATTTAGCAGCATGACTCCCTGTTTCGACCAACGTTGCAGATCGCCGCCGTTCGAGACCTCTTTGCCCAGGTCATCGCGCAACTCGCGCATCATGTTCTGCAGGCTTCTCGGCAACGGGCTAACCTCTGGAGAAACCGCAAACGACAGCCCGATGGCGTGACCCGGGGTCGGGTAAGGGTCTTGCCCAACCAACAGCACGCGAACCGAATCAACGGGCTGTTCGAAGGCCCGCATTACCAACGGCAGCGCTGGAGCCACAGCGGCATCCGTGCTCACACTGGCTTCTATTTCGGCGAGTAAATCGCGCTGGCCGGCAAGCGCTTCTTGCCAACTGGGGTGCATCTGCTCGAAGAACATGGGTCAAGCCTAGGCGTGCCAGAATAGCCACAGACCAGCAAAGGAGTCACCGTGGATCACAAAGCACTCGTCGCCGAGGCAGCCACCTACCTAGAAACCCTTCAGGGCATTCGCCGCGATCTGCACCAGATTCCCGAGTTCGCTCTCGACCTGCCGAAGACCCAAGAGCGCATTCTTGGTTCGATCAAGGGAATCGGTGAGGTCACTCTCGGAAAGAAACTAAGCAGCATCGCGCTTCTAATCAAGGGTGCTCACCCTGGCCCAACTGTTTTGCTGCGCGCCGACATGGATGCCCTTGCGGTGCAAGAAGACACCTCAGAAGATTTCAAGTCAACCAACGGCTACATGCACGCCTGTGGGCACGACCTGCACATGGCCATGGGCATCGGGGCTGCGCATTTAGTCGCGACTCATAAAGACAAGCTGCACGGAGATGTTGTGGTCTGGTTTCAGCCTGGCGAAGAAGGTCACGACGGCGCTGGCGTGATGCTCGAAGAGGGCGCACACCTGATCAGCGGCAACAAGCCGATTGCTGCATATGGTCTGCACGTGTTTAGCGCGATGCTGCCGAACCGAGTTTTTGCTTCTAGGCCCGGCACCATGATGGCGAGCGCGGGCGACTTGATCGTGAAGGTAACGGGCGCTGGCGGTCACGGCTCTTCGCCTTGGATGGCAAACGATCCAATCACTCCCCTTGTTGAAGTTATCTCGGGCATGCAAACTTTCTTGAACAAGAGACTGAACGCATTTGACCCAGTGATTGTGAATGTTGGTTGGCTAGATGCCGGCGACACTCACACAACCAACGTGATTCCTGAGACCGCTTCATTTGGCGCAACCGTTCGCACTTTCTCGCGCGAGCACTTTGCGAAGTTGCGCGATGTGGTGCCCGAGTTCTTGGCCGGAGTCGCGAAGTCATACGGTGTGACAATCGAGCACGAATTTAGCAACGCCACCAAGGTGCTGATCAACGATGTCGATGCTGTTGCTCGAGTCGAGCGCGTAGTTAAAGACACCTTTGGCCCGCAGCGCTACTTCGACATGCCTACGCCTATGGCAGGCGGTGAAGACATGGCCTCAATCATCGAAGAGATGGGCGGTGCTTTTGTTTTCCTCGGTGCACACAAACCAGGCGTTGACTTCATGACGGCTGCGGTGAACCACTCGAACAAGGCCGAGTTTGACGACACGGTATTGGCTGACGGAGCAGCGCTTTTAGCCGCAATGGCATTTGACCACCTGAGCGAGCCGAGCGCCTAAGTTACCAACCATTACGCAACTCGACTGAGTTGCGAGAGAATTGCCGTCTATGGAATTCCAAAGCTCAGAAGACTCGGTGCCTTCAGCCTTCATCACTGAAGAGCTGAGTCGCCAACTAATCGGCCGCCCGCCAGCAACTGGTGCGTGGCGCGATGGCGACCCGTCTGGCGACCGCCAATTCGCGGCAGTAGGCGAGGTTGAGCTAGAAAACGGGCGCAAACTCTCATCGGTTCGAATTGCCTTCGAGAGTTGGGGCGAGCCTAACGCCGACAAGAGCAATGCCATTTTGGTGTTGCACGCCCTAACCGGTGACTCTCACGCCGCGGGGCCGGCTTCAAAGCCGCACCCAACCGAGGGTTGGTGGAACGGCATTATCGGCCCGGGTCTGGCAATCGACACCGATAAGTGGTGGGTGCTCGCGCCCAACATGCTCGGCGGCTGCCAGGGATCAACCGGCCCGTCGTCGCTAGCGAGCAACGGCATCGAATATGGCTCTGACTTTCCTTTCATCACGATTCGAGATCAGGTAAAGACCCAAAAACTATTTGCCGAGGTGATCGGGGTCAACAAATGGGCCGCAGTTATCGGTGGTTCGATGGGCGGCATGCAAGCTCTTGAATGGGCAATTGAGCATCCGCAGTCGGTCGAGCGTCTCGCGGTGATCGCAGCCCCTCCGGTTTCATCTGCCGACCATATCGCCTTGAACTCGGTTCAGGTCGAAGCGGTAATGACAGACCCTGCGTTCAACAACGGCCACTACTACGACGCGAAGCCAGGTTTTGGCCCACACCGCGGATTAGCACTCGCTCGAAGAATGGCGCTCTTGAACTACCGCTCACCAAACGAACTCAACGAACGTTTCGATCGCGCTTGGCAATCAAACGTGAATCCGCTCGGTGGCAGCGGCCGTTTCGCAGTCGAGAGCTACCTCGATTTTCACGGCAACAAATTCACCAGACGCTTCGATGCGAATTCATATATCACTCTTGTTAACGCGATGAACTCGCACGACATAGGTCGCGGTCGAATTTCGGTTGATGCGGCACTCAAGCGAATTGAGGCCACAACTTTGGTCGTCGCAATTTCAAGCGACAGGTTGTTTCCGATTGAGGGTCAGCAGATTATCGCGCAGGGTCTAACTTCAAAACTTGTCGGCGACAAGTTACATGTGGTCGACTCGGCCTTCGGTCACGACGGCTTTCTAATCGAACGCGATGCCGTTGGCCCGCTGCTCGAGCAACTGCTAAACAGTTAGTTTGCCGGCAACGACTTGTCGACCTTGGCGAGAGCCGAAAGCCGAATGTTTGCCCAGACCAAAAGCGCGATGTAACACAAGTTGCGAACCGTAACCAGCGCCAGAGCTGCCGGATTGAGTTGCAGCAAATCTTGGTAGAACACGGGGTAAACCAGGTTGGTTAGCAGAGCAATCGCGATAACCGAAAACAGGGGCAAGCGCCATTTCTGAGCCGAGAACAGAATTCCCAAGATTACTGGCACGGCCATCCAGGTCACGAACTGAGGCGACCCAACCTTGTTGAACACGATGAGGTCGAGGGTTGCCGTGAGCACTGCGATCGGCATAATAACTCTATAACTGGCCCCGGCTCGGGCTGCCCGCCAGGCTAAGAAAGCGGTGATGGCGATGGCCACGGCCATCGCGGCTGTCATCAGCGAAGCGACAAGATTGGCCCCATCGCCGGCGACCTGAAAGGTCAGCATGACGGTGTCGTAGTAAATCTCGTTGTTGCTGAGCCCCAAAACGCCCGCCCACAAGAAGAAGCCGGCTATTGGAGACTCGATTTGAATTCCGCGGTCACTCTGATTGGTCAAGAAGCTGAACATGCTCATGTTTGCGCCGAGCAAAAAGCCGACGACGACGATAACCGCGGCCGTTGTGGCAGCCGCAATCAAAATTCTCAGACGATACTTGCTGGCCGCCATGGCCGAAATAAGCAGCGCGGCCGGCCAGATCTTGATTGCCGCACCGACCGCAAACCAGGCGGTTGAGGCATTCAGTTTTCGATTGACCAATGCCATGACACCCAACAGTGCAACGATCACGCTGAACGAGTCAACGCGTGAAATCGAAACCGGGCCGAGAACTACCAAGAAGAAAACCCAGAACCAGGCCGCACTAAATCGAAGAGGCGTTTCAGAATTTTGCTTGCCGAAGTTTGCAATCATCGCAACCAGCAAAAGATTTAGTGCCGTGATTATGGTTAGCCAGCCCGCTTGAAAATCGTTTGGATTAATCAGCGCACTCGCCCACATCGGAATCATGGCCGGATACGGGTAGACCCAATCGACGTTTACGCCGAGCAATTTTTGTGAGTCAATCATGAACTGCACCCACGGTTGGTAGGCAAACAAGATGTCGCCCATCGGCGTGCTCGGAGAACGAAGGCCGGTGTAGATCAACCAGGGGTGCGCGAAGAGGCCGACTATCAGAAGCAGCCAGATACTTTCGAAGGGTTTGCGTTTGGCGGTTTGCACAAGATCGGTCATTGGAGTTCTGCGAATACCTTTCTAACCGACTCGGCAACATCCATGGCTGCAACAGGGCCTTCTTGATGCGCGAGCTCGGCCGCGCGCGTGTGAAGTTCGACCGCGAGCTCGATTACGTCGAGAAAAATTTGCTCCTCAGCGAGCACTGCATCTTTGTTTGCGGCGAGCAGAGCGCCAAGCATTCCGGCGAGCACATCACCGGTGCCGGCAGTTGCGAGCTGCGCAGACAGCGGGCCGAGCGTGCGAACTTCACCGCTGGCTGTGGCCACGTGGGTCAAGTTGCCCTTTAGCAAGACAACGCAGTCGGTGAGGTTGGCAGCCAGAACCGCGGCTTCGACTGGCGAGTTCTCTACCTCTGCGCGAGAAATAGGGTGACCAAGGCGAGTGAGCAGTGCAGCCAATTCACCGGCGTGCGGGGTTAGAACCGTGCGAGCGGGATGCTGCGAGAAGTCGATCATGGCCAGAGCACCGGCGTCTGCCACCGCAATCGGTGCGGTCGCGAACTGGGTCAAAACGTCGAGCACCTCGGTGGCATCGGGGTCGTGATCGGCTGAAATGCCCGAGCCGAGCACCCAGACATCGGCGCGACCGAGACCCAGAACGGCTTCTGGGCGCACCTCGAGCAGCAAATGACCAACTCTTTGAGGGCCGAGATAGCGAACCATGCCGATTCCGCAGCGCATTGCGGCCGTTACCCCGAGAATTGCCGCACCCGGATACTCGAGTGAACCGGTGACAAAGCCGACCACTCCCCGACTGTATTTATTGTCGGCTGCGGTGGGTTGTCGCAGTAGCGAGAGCAGTTGGGGTCTGAGCACCATCTAACGCTACTGAATTAGACCCAAAATGATAGAGAATTGACGAATGGCTAAATTGTTCACCCCATTGAAACTTCGCGATGTCGAGGTTCGCAACCGCATATTTATTGCGCCGATGTGCCAATACTCTTGCGAAGACCAAGATGGCGTTGTGAATGACTGGCACCAGGTGCACTACATTTCGCGCTCGGTTGGCGGAGCCGGAATGATCATCGTTGAAGCCACTGCGGTTACCCCTGAGGGTCGAATCACTCCGTGGTGCGCAGGTATTTGGGGTGATGAGCACGTAGCCGCATGGAAGAAAATCACAGTCGGCATCGCCAAGTATGGAGCCAAGTCTGCAATTCAGTTGGCTCACGCAGGTCGCAAGGCATCAACTCACCGCGGTTTCGATGGCAAGCGCGGAATGGTTAGCGCTGCCGATGGCGGCTGGCAGGGAATCTCGCCAACAAGCGAGCCATTTGAAGGTTACGCAGACCCACGCGAGCTTGAGACAAGCGAAATTTACGACTTGATTCGAGACTTCAAAGCTGCCGCCGAGCGAGCGGTAGCGGCCGGCTTTGACGCAATTGAAATTCACGCGGCCCACGGATACCTGATTCACGAATTTTTGTCACCGCTAACCAATCAGCGCGAAGACGAATTCGGTGGCTCGCTAGAAAATCGTGCGCGCATACTGCTTGAAATCTGCAAGGCGATTCGCTCTGTAATTCCGTCGGGCATGCCGCTGATGATTCGCTTCTCGGCAACTGACTACAGCGAGGGCGGCTGGGATCTCGAGCAGACCCAGCAGGTTGCCAAGTGGTGTGCTGCAGAGGGTGTTGACCTCTTCGATATTTCTAGCGGCGGTCTAATCACCGGCGTCACGATTCCGTCTGGCCCTGGCTACCAGGTTCCTTTGGCTATCGGAGTTGGCGAAGTTATTGACCAGCCGGTTGCAGCAGTTGGGCAAATTACAACTTCTGCGCAGTCTGAAAAGATTTTGTCGTCTGGTGCGGTTGACGTTATTGCTATCGCACGCGCGAGCCTGCGTGACCCATACTGGCCGCTGCGAGCCGCCGCTGAACTCGGCGTTGAGATTGACTATTGGCCAGCGCAGTACACCCGGGGAAAGTGGCCGACAACCCCATAGTTCTCTAGAAACTAGTCACGCCCGCTTTTAGTCGCACCTGGTTTCAATCACGCTGGGTAGCGTCTTGAACTTCGCCAACAAGCTCTTCGAGAATGTCTTCTAAGAAGAGCACTCCAACCAGCTTGCCCGAGCGATCGAACGACCTCGCCATGTGTGCGCCAACGCGCTTCATTGATGCCAAAGCGTCTTCGAGCTCCATGGTTGCCGGCAGCGAAATCAAAGTTCGAATTCGCTTCGCCGGAATTGGTCGGTCGACTTCGTCGTCGCGCAGGTCGAGAACATCCTTGAGGTGTATGTAACCCACAATCTCGCTCGGGTCGCTCTCGCTGGTTAGCGGGTAGCGAGAGAATCCGTGCTTGGCAACCGCCTGCTCAATTTCGCGAGGGGTTACAGATTCGCTAAACGAAACCAGGTAAGCAGGCGCAACCGAAATGTCGAGCACCTTCTTTTCGGTGAACTCGAATGCATTCGATAGCGCACCAGATGAGTCATTCAAAACACCTTCGCGAGTTGAGTGCTCGACGATGTCTTCAACCTGATCGAGCGTGTAAGCGCTGAAGGCCTCGTCGCGAATCTCAATGCGCATCAGGCGAAGCGCACCGTTTGCCAACGCGTTCAGCGAGACGACAATCGGTCGCATGACCTGAGCAACAAGGTAGAGCAGCGGGCCAAGCACTAGCGCAGCACGTTCTGGAATCGAGAATGCGATGTTCTTCGGAACCATCTCGCCGAAGACCACGTGCATGAAGGTAACGATGATTAGCGCTAGGGCAAACGACACGGCATAGCCAACGTCTTTTGGCAGGCCGGCAAGCAAAGGCTTTAGAAGGTCATGGATGCTCGGCTCGACAATCAAGAGAATTGCGAGCGAGCACAAAGTGATTCCGATCTGAGCCGTGGCCAGCATGAGCGAAACGCTTTCCATGGCCTTGAGCGTGATCTTTGCCGGGCGGCTTCCGGCCTCGGCTCGAGGCTCTATCTGAGACCTGCGGGCCGAGATAACGGCAAACTCTGCGCCAACGAAGAACGCGTTAGCTGCTAGCAGCAGCACAAACCAGATGATGCCCATCCATGAATCAGACATTCTTCACCTCGGTTTCGCCCAGGTTCAACTGTTCGGGTTTGAAGCGAACGCGATCGACTCGGCGACCATCCATGCGTTCGACTCGCAAAACACCGCCATCGATTTCGATTTCGTCGCCAACCGCCGGCATTCGACCAAGCTGAGCCATTATGTAGCCGGCAACTGTTTCGTATGCTCCGTCAGCCGGAACCTTGATGGCCATCTCAAGCAATTCATCTGGGCGAATCATGCCAGGAAACAAAATGCTCGAGTTTGCGCCGCGAGTAACACCCGGGGTTGCGCGGTCGTGCTCGTCACCAAGTTCACCAACGAGTTCTTCGATCAAGTCTTCGAGGGTTGCGATGCCAGCGGTGCCACCATATTCGTCAGCAACAATTGCCATCTGCAAACCCTTGGCGCGCAGTTCGACCATTAGACGCTCGAGCGGCATGGTTTCAGGAACGCGAATTGCCTCTACCATGATTGCGCTGACCTTAACGCCAGCGCGCTTTTCGCGAGGAATCGAAGCGGCCTGCTTAACGTGTGCA
>CAZDKF010000022.1:0-8313 GCA_964505955.1 uncultured Rhodoluna sp.
TGCTCCCCCGGCAACGCTGTGGCTAGGGGTGATGTTCGAAGCTGTGAACCCGAAGACCGGCTCGCTGAATGTGTAGGTATAGGTAACTGTGGTGCCCGACACACTCTTGGCAATTGCCGTAATCGTCGGAGCTGTGATGTCGCGGGTGAATGTGGCGATAGGGGTGAGAGCTGCTGGCCCTAAGTTTCCAACGGTGCCAACCATGTCGTTGATCATGTTGGCTTTAAGGCTGAGAGTTACAGATCCGGCGGCCGTGCAGCCGCTAACGGTCACGGTCGACTGGAATGGTGCAGTCGTGTCTGTTGCCGAACCGACCGCACTCACAGCACAACCCGCGATGCCAGCCCCGACGAATGAGAAGTCAGTAGTCTCAAGGTTTCTGAAAGCTTTTGTGAAATTGACTGTTACCACAAGTTGATTAGGTGAAGCGCCACCGAGTGCGGTGCTGGCGGTTGTTGGAACACCGGTCACCGATTCAACCATTGGAATTCCCACGTCAACGTTTGCAGTCAGTGTCTGTGAAGACGTGAATGAGGTGCCGCCCGGCATGCCACCGTACTCGACCAGCGCCCAGCTGTTTCCGGTAGCCGAACAAGAGGTGTCTGCCCACTTGCCCGGTGCACCCTGTGCCTGCGAATAGAAGACGATGCAAAACGCGGCAGCATTGCTCGGTTGCGCGGTGTTCCAATTCTGAGTGAGTGTCGAAGAAAGATCTGGGCCATCGAACGCTTTGACAACTTCATTTGCAACTGAAGTGGTGTTGGTTCCAACAGTCTTTTTCATTCCGGTGACAAGCGAAGTTGTAAGGCCGGCGTGAGCCTTTAGAAAGTTTGACTCGTCAATCGAATCAATAATTCCCATGTAGCCGTAGTTAGGTCCGATGTTTTTTGCATTCACCAAAGACTTCATGACGTCCCAGACAAATGAACCGCTCGAGAATTGTTCATAAACACGACCTGTCTCGAACGAATAGCCAGCAAACGGTTTCAGATGAAATTCGATGCTGCGTGCAACCGTGCTGGTTGACGTGGTCTTGATCTTGATGCTTTGAATGAAGGTCTGCCAGTTCGCAGCAGTGGGCGTTGTGCCAGTGGCCGTCAAGATATTTCCGTTTGTGACGCTGACGGTCATGCCAGAAAGAGCGGTTGCGCTAAGGGTGTCGCCCGCCTGGGCATTAGTGATCGAAACTCGGATGCCGTTGATGTTGCCACCCTTGGCATCTAGCGTGAAGTTGGGCGCTAATGCGGTGTCTTGGCTTGATATGGTCGCGATTGTTCCGGTGGTGAAGGTCGGCAAGAACCAGAGATCAGCAGTAGAAGCGGTGTAGTTGGCGGCTGTGAGAACAAGGTTGACGTTGCCAACATCGTCAGCAATGCTGCCCGTGGTGATGTTTACCTTAAGCACACCGGTGACAGCATTTGGGTTACTCGCTGTGAAGGTGTAAGAGTTACTGTTGCCAACTCGCACCGGATCAGTGAAACTCCAGCCAGCCGTGGTCGTGCCAGTGTAGCTACTTAAGTCAGCTGCGGTGAAACCGAAAACTTGCTCGCTGAAGGTATAGGTGTAGTCAACGGTGGATCCTCTGACGACTTCGGTAATTGAAGTTACGGTTGGGCCGGTGGTGTCTCGCACAACGACGTAGTCGATTGCAGCACCAGGCCCTGCGATGGCTGCAAAATCTTTCACGCTGTTTGATGCAAGTCTGAGTGTGCTTGCGCCTGCACCGGTGCAGCTTATGTTGACCGAGTAAATCGAAGCGGGGCCGACTGCAGGCGAGATGGAAGAAACCGAACACGTGGCTGGGTTTGTTGGCCAAGAAAAGTCAGCTGAAGTTAGGCCCCAAACATCCCTGTTGAATTGAAGTGTGACAGTTGTCGTGGTTTTAGTCGCGCTCAGAGATTGACTTTGACTCACGAACTCAGCGGCAGGGGCAACTAGGTCGACTTCTTCAAAGAACATCCGTCCAGAAGTTGAAACGTTTCCGGCAATGTCTGTTGCCGCAGTATTTCCGATAGATAGAACAATGTCTTGAACCGTAATTGTGGTGTAAGTCACACTGAAGGTATATGTTTCTGATGCGAGCGTTGCTGTCGACTTCGTCCAGGTTCCTGAGGAGCCGACCAGAACCTGTGCTGCGTCAACAGAAGCAAGCGGTTCAGAGAAAGTGATCGCCATGCTTACTTTCTTTGCTGTGACCAGATCCGGCGTGATATCGAGGCTAGAAACTGTTGGCGCAACAGAATCTACAGTCACAGAAAGACTGGGCGAACTTGAAGAAGTGTGCGAACCAGTCGATTGAGACACGCTGATTATCCATGCACCATCTTCGAGGGTTGCAAATGTGCAATCAGTTTTGCCGCTTGCAGTCTCGACCGAACTGACTAGACACGTTCGCGAGAGCGAAGTCGGTGAAGTTCTAACTGCCGCCACGGTGGCCGTTGCGCCAGGTGTTATGCCTGAAAGAGCAAATGTGGGCGAAGTGTCTTTAGTGATGTTGTCAGTTGTCACACTGCCGGTGTCAGATGTTGTTTGAAGGTCAATAGCACCAGGCGTGGCCAAAGTGATTGGGCCTGATGCTGGTGAAGTTGAGTCAACGCTGAAGTTTTGCGAGCTGACAGTGTTTGAGCCAGTCGAGACGGTTCTGAAAAAATACCCAGCGTCATCAAGAGTGGGAACATATGTCGCGGCATCAGCACCAGGCACAGCAACCCACGGACCGGTCGCTGACAAGGATCTTTCCCAAACTCGACTTACTGTGGGAGTTGGCGAGCCAAAGTAGGTTGTGCCCGAAGTCAATGTCGCCGCCACATTTGTGAGGCCCGTGGGTGCATTGTTTGTGGCTTCGATAACTGCAGAGGGATAACCCGTGAGCGTTACGCAACCAACTTGGTAGCCATCAAACCACGCCCCCGTATTCACAGAGAGACGATTGACAAAACCATTTGAGGCACAGGTTGGGTTTTGCGAAGTGGTTCCTGATGGCCCAATTCTTTGAGCCTGATCGTATTGGTTGGGTGGCGTTTTGCAAATTATTCCAACGTTGTTCGGTGCACCATTTGCATAGAGACCCACTGCAGCCATTCCAGCTGGGCACGAATAAATCTGTGTACCAGATCCGTAATTCAAGGTTTGTGCCCCAAGGGTTCCATCAGCGTTGATCGCATTGCAGGCGAAACCAAGACCCGGATTCGGATTGTTATAGGTATAAGACTTGATCGTTGTTAAAACCGAGCCGGCTGGACAAAAAGGATTACTGGTGTTAGAGCCGCCCGCCCCACCAATCCAGCCCACAAAGCTTGCATTAGTCATGGTTCCGGCAAGGGCAGGTTGAGGTGCGACCCCGGCAAAAGAGAGCGCAAATGTGAGAAAGAGAACGACGAACGAACTGATCAGCCTGTGCTGACCAGCATCAAAAGAATGAAACACTTTCGCCAAAATTCCCTAAAGACTAGTAACCCCGTGACTTAAGCCTAGAAATAGGGGTGCATCAGCCCGCGGGGATGTTCGCAAAATCGAACTCGTACCTGCGAGTTTGCGCCTAGCAAATTCGTGGCAAACCACTAGATTTAGCCAATGAAACCAAACCGCATTGTCGCCGTTTTTAGATGGCTCGCAGCCGTGACTGTTTTCTCAGCCGTCGTCTGGCAGGTCACCGACCGCATGGCCAACAACCTCTTCAGGCCGGCCGAGTACTTCTCTTACTTCAGCATTCAGGGCACCCTGATCGCCGCGGCCATGCTGGCGTATGCCGGTTGGCTTGCCTGGAACGGCACCCCAGAGAAGAAGTGGGTGACCATCGCCCGAGTTTCGACCACCACCTACATTTTGGTTATCGCTCTGGTTTACAACGCCCTGCTGCGCGGCACGCCTGGCGATGTTCGTGACGCTGGCTATGAGTGGCCGGTAATTCCGAACGAGATCATCCATGTTTGGGCGGCCGTGATTCTGTTGCTCGACTGGCTTATTCTTGCCGGCTACACCAAGTTGCGTCTGCGTGCAGCGCTTTGGGTCGCGGTTTACCCGTTGGCTTGGTTGGCGTTTTCAATCACCCGCGGAATCGTCGATGGTTGGTGGGCCTACTGGTTCTTGAACCCAAATGACGAGGGCGGACTAAACGGTATGTTCACCTACATCGGTGGAATTACCGTGTTGATGATTTCGCTTGGTTTCGTGTTGCTCGCTATTCGCAAGCTGATTACAAAACTCGTCTACAAGCTTTAGGTATCGGCGGCGGCAAGCTGACCGCACGCGCCATCAATTTCTTTGCCGCGAGTGTCACGCAATGTTGTTGGCACACCCGCGCGCTCGAGACGACGCACAAACTCATCCATAACGTCACGCTTTGATGCAGTCCAGATTGAGCCCGGCGTCGCCTTCAACTGAATCGGGTTCACGTGCACCCATCCCTTGCCGCGAGCGTTCAACTTTTCGGCAAGCAGGTCTGCGCGCCACGCGTGATCGTTCATGTCCTTGATGAGTGCATACTCGATCGAAACTCTGCGGCCGGTTTTGTCAAAATAGGTGCGAGCCGCATCGAGGGCTTCGTCTACCTTCCACTTTGAATTCACAGGGATGAGCTCATCGCGCAGCTCATCGTCTGGCGCGTGAAGTGAAAGCGCAAAAGTAACCATGAGGTTTTCCTCTGCAAGTTTCAAAATTGCCGGAACCAGCCCGACCGTCGACACTGTAATTTGTCGCGCACTCATGCCAAGGCCATTTGGTTGCTCGGCAACCATGGTGCGCACCGAAGACATTAGGCGGTTGTAGTTTGCGAGTGGCTCGCCCATGCCCATGAACACTATGTTGGTCACGCGTTCGGGGTCTTCGCCTGGTTTGCGCTTGCTGCCGAGAAGCTCACCGCGAGCGATCGCACGGTTAGCGGCAACCACCTGATCGACAATCTCGGCGGCACTCATGTTGCGGGTAAGCCCTGCCTGGCCGGTGGCGCAGAACGGGCAGTTCATGCCGCAGCCAGCCTGCGATGAAACACAGAGTGTGATTCTGCCCGGATAACGCATGAGCACCGACTCGACTAGCGCGCCGTCGTGCAGCTTCCAGAGAAACTTGATCGTGTCGCCCTTGTCGGTCTGCAGACGGCGAAGTTCGGTTAGCAGGGGCGGCAACAATTTGCCGATTAGCTCTTCGCGACCAGCAGCTGGCAGGTCGGTCATGTCGGCTGGGTCGCTTGTGTAGTGGGTGAAGTAATGGGTCGAAATCTGCTTGGCGCGAAATGCTGGCAGGCCAAGTGCCTTGACGGCTTCGATGCGTTCTTCGACGCTCATGTCGGCCCAGTGCGTTGCCGGAAGGCTCTTCTTTACGTCGGCAAACTGCAACAGTGGCTTGCCGTCGGCACCGAGTTTTTGCTTCCAACCTTCGGTAGCCGGTTTGACCTGAGGGCGCTCAGACATGCCTACTCCTCAGACTCAATGGTGAACACCTCAAGTTTAGGCGCGCATGGTTCAATCGTGCGCGTCAATTATCCAGTTGAGTTTTAGTTCTAAGAACTTCTTGTCTGAAGAAATCAGAGAAATTTGCTCAGTTGCCGCTTGAGCGAGAATCATTCGATCGAGCGGGTCGTGATTCAGTAGAGCAGGAAACCTTGAGACCGCTTGTGCGTGAGCACTTGTAAATGGCAATTCTTCAATTCCAACTTGAGTCAAGGTCTCAACAAAGTTGGTTTCAAATTTGAACTTTCCCTTGGCAGATTTGATTCGAAGCTCAGCTATTGAGACAGGTGAGAAAAACAACTGTGACGCACGGTTCAAAATTTGTCGCGCTCGCTTGCTCAATTTTGCAGAGTCAGACCCCATCCAAACGAGCACTTGTGTGTCTAGCAGAAACTTCACTTCTTGGTCTCGAAACCGCTGAAGTCAATGTCGTCAACGTTCCAATTCGCCCAAATAACTTCGTCTAAGGCATCGAACTCTTCGTCGGTGTAGCCAATAATCATTCCCTTGGCGAAACCGAAATCTGCTTTTAACGCTGGTTCTTGCTCTTCTTCGAAACGAACCAACTTCAAAATTGGCTTGCCAGCCCGAGCAATCACAATTTCTGCTCCGGCCTCAGCTTCTTCGCACAACTTTGAGAAGTGGGTCTTTGCGGCATGGATGTTCACTTGTTTAGCCATAGACCAAGACTAATGTGGACTAACTTAGTCCAGTCAAGCGCTTGAGAGAGACTGTGGATAGAGGGTTGGGCAGAGTTAGTTTGGAATGATCTCGCTCAGCGAGCCCCACCACACCCAACGATGTGTCGAGTTCCACTTTGGGTCGCATGTTGTCAAGGTGATGAGTTTGCGGGTGTTGTCGGACGGCATGTTTTTTGGGTTCTTATCGATGACCCATGTGCCAGAGGGTCGCACTTTGGTGTCATATTCGAGCGAATAGACATAAGTTGCATCTGCGGTTTGAACGAAAACCTTGTCTCCCGCTTTCAATTTTTCGAACTCGGCAAACGGTTCGCCGTTGCCTGCGCGGTGACCTGCAATTGCGAAGTTGCCTAGACCGCCAGGCATTGCTGTTCCGGGATAGTGCCCGATGCCTTTTGCCAGATCTCGCTCTTCAATTCCCTGCACAAGAGGAAAGTCTTTCAGGTTCAAGACAGGAATCGACACGAGCCCAAATGACTTAGAGGCCTCGGGTTCGACGAGAGATGGCACCAACTTGTTGGGCTGGCTGAACTCTCGCTTTAGTGCTGTGCGCTCTTGGTCGGCGAGAATTGCCGAAGTCACGTTGGTGCCCCAGAGCTGATATGCGATTGCTGCAGCTGCGATTATTCCAACTGCGATGAGCGCGTTAGCAACAATTCGAAGAAGTTTCGAACGTGCTAGCGGGTTCTTCTGCGCAGCCATAGTCCAAGTGCAATCAAGAGACCGGCCAGACCCGCGAGTGGCAAGGTGTATTCGTTGACACCCGTGTATGCGAGTTCACCCTCACCACGAGCCTTCGGAATGATGACGGTGAGAGTCGACTTCACTTTGTTGCCGGCGGCATCCCAGATGAAGTAACCAAGTGAAGCACGGCCGAACCAGTTCTTCACCGGTGTGAAGGTAACCTCACCTGATGTTGGATCAACCGCCCAAACACCCACCTTGGTTTCAACCGTGTTAGCGGTGTTGTCGCAGTTCGTGTTGCACAACACGATGCTCGTTGGAATCAACTCGGCACCGGCCTTGATGTCGTTAGCTACCGGAACCAAAGTGATCGGCTTGTTCATTGTGCCGTTCTTGACGTCTGGCTTGGCCACCGGCTTCGGCACCGCGGTCGCCGTTGGTGTTGGAGTCGGCGTAGGCGTAGGCGTTGGGGTCGGCGTTGGCTCGACAGGTGGTGCAACCGGTGGCGGAGGCGGCGGAGGCGTCACGGTTGGCGTGTAGGTAGAGCTGACAGTTCGGTTCAACTGATCGCCGACCTGGTAGGTCACAGGTGCTGCGGTGCCGAGGAAGCCGGTGACTGGCATGAATGTGATGGTTCCGTTCACGACCGTGTAGATTCCGTCGACGGTAGTCACCGTAGTCGCCGTGCAAGTCGGTGCGGTCTGGTTGGTGCCGCAAAGCTTCAAGGTAGCAGGCACTGCAATTGCAGGGATGTTGTCGTTCGATAGCACCGTCATGGTTTGCAAAGTGTCGAGATAGTTCGTCGAAGTGTCAGGCGTTGCAGTCGGCACTGCCGGCGGAGTGACGGTTGGAATCAGTTGCGCAGTTGCGCACGAAGTGTTTGGTGCAGCTGGCAACCAAGTGCCGCTGACGATGTTGCATATCATGTAGGTCGGCGGTGCCACTGCGGTGCCTGTGAAACCAGCAACCGGTGTGAAGACAACCGTGCTACCGGTCAAGACGTAGGTTCCGTCGACAGTCGTCACAGATGTCGCTGTGCAAGTCGGGTAGGTCTCGCCAGCTCCACAGAGTTTGAGTGTCGCTGGTGAAAGGGTGACGGTGCCAACTGCGGTATAGCCGACAGGAATCGGGTTGGTGATTCCCGCGCTGTCGTTTGTCAACGGATTGAAAGTTCCGGTAGCGCCGTAAACCACAGTGAGTGTATCGGTGACTGCAGCAACAGCCGGTGGTGGAACAACCACAGGTGAGATCGTGCTAGTTGCAATTTGACCGACTGAATCTTGAACAACGTACTTGATCGGAGTTGCGATTCCGACGTAGTTGGCATCCGGGGTGAATGTAACAACGCCGGTAGTCGTGTTGACGGTGTAAACACCCTCGCCGGCAATTGTCACTGTAGTCAATGTGCACGATGCGTTTGCAGTGCCAGTTTCACACAAGCGCACGGTCGATGGCACGAGCGGTGGGGTTGCGCTGCCCGC
>CAZDKF010000022.1:8323-10602 GCA_964505955.1 uncultured Rhodoluna sp.
TGGCAACAATCGAAAGTGTCTGAACTGCGCCCTGAGGTGCAGCAGAAGAGTCAGGTGATGCCACTGGCACCTGAGGAACAATTGGGGTGAGCGTTGAGGTCACGGTGAGGGCGGCAGCATCTGTGACTTTGTAGGTCACCGGGGTCTTGGTTCCAGGAGTGATGTTCGCTAGCGCAGTGAAAGTCACGACACCAGAGTTGATTGCCCAGGTGCCTTCGCCAGCCACCAAGAAACTGCCGCTGGTGATGCAACTGCTCGGTGTGGCCGGGTCAACAATGCAGCTGGAAGTGAAGTTGGCCGAGCCGGTTGTTGCAAGCGATGAGGCACCCGAGTCAATGTCGGTAAAGGTTGTCGTGGTTGCGGGCAATAGGGTCTTGGTCTGCGGCGTTGCAATGGGTGCGGCAGGTGCGGCAACTACCGGGGTGATCGTGGCCATGACCTTCTGGCCAACGACATCGGCAACCGCATATTTGATCGCTGGGGCGGTGCCAGAGAAGGTAATCACAGGAGTAAAGGTGACTGTGCTGCCGCTCAATGTGTATGTACCAATCGGGTTGTTGAGGTTGTCAAAAACGGTGACCGAGGTAAGTGTGCAACTTGCGGCATCAGTTTGGCTGCTCGGGCACAATCCAACTACGGTCAAACCGGTCGGGTCATTCGTCAACGGCGTGATTGTCTGCGCAGTATTCCACGGACCACTCTTTGTATCGTTCACAGCCACCGGCATCGGTGGTGGTGTAACGGTCGGAGTGTATGTCGTCGTCGAAGGCTGACCAAGTGCATCTGAGACCTGATAGGTGATTGGAGTTGCAGTGCCAGCGAATGTTGACAGTGGTGTGAAGGTGATCTGGCCGTTTACGACAGCGTAGGTTCCCTGGTTTGCAATTGTCACCGATGGCGCGTTGCAGTTAGGCAGAACCTGGCCGCTTGCACAGAGCTTCAAAGTCGACGGGTTCAATGTTGTTCCACTTGCTGCCAAATCGTTTTGCAAGATGTTAGCTGTTTGAACAGTGTTGTATGGACCCGAAGTTGTATCGACTGCAACCGTTGGCGCAGGAATCACCGTTGGCGTATAAGTTGCACTGACAGTTTGACCTGAGTTTGCAGTTACCTGGTAGGCAACCGGTGTCGCGGTGCCAGACCATCCGGTGACCGGTGTGAAAGTGACCACGCCAGTTGCGGTGTCTACCGTGTAACTACCTTGGTTTGCAATTGTCACGGATGTTGCGTTGCAGTTAGGTGAGGTCTGAGCGCTCGCGCAGAGCTTCACACCTGTTGCGGTTAGCGTGCCACCGGCAGCTGTTGTGTCGTTGGTCAAAACGGTCTTTACCTGAGCTGTGTTCAGCGGGCCAGAGCTAGTGTCGTTAACCGCAACAGGTGCAACCGGCGGAACAACCGTTGGCGTGTATGTTGTCGCGGCAGTTTGACCGAGTGAATCGCTGATCTGGTAGCCGACCGCGGTTGCGGTGCCTGTGAAACTGATCAGCGGAGTGAATTGAATGGTTCCGCTGACAACCGAGTAGGTGCCCTGGTTGGCAATGGTCACTGATGTTGCGTTGCAGTTCGGTGAAACCTGGCTGGAGGCTGGGTCACAGAGCTGGAGGCTTGCGGCAACAAGTGTCTCGCCGCTGGCAGCCGTGTCGTTGGTCAAAACACTCTTGGTTTGGGTGGTGTTCCAAGCGCCAGTTGACGTGTCGGTAGTTGCAACCGGAGCGGCCGGAACAATTGGGGTCAGAACCGAACTTGCTGTCAAGCCAGCCTGGTCGGTAACCCTGTAGGTAACAGCGGTCTGGGTTCCAGGCGTGATACTTGCAACTGCAGCAAAAGTGACAACGCCGTTGGCAATGGTCCAGGTTCCCTGGTTTGCGACAGTGAAACTGCCGGTTGTGATGCAGCTACTGGTGTTTGCCGGGTTCACAATGCAACTTGAAGTTATTGATGCAGAACCCTGCGTTGACAATGCTCCGGCGCCCGAATCGATGTCGGTGAATGACACGCTCGTGTTTGGCAGCAGGGTCTTAGTTTGTGGTGTTGCAGTCGGTGCAATAGGCGCAGCAACGGTTGGAGTGATTGTTGCCGTTGCGTTCTGTGCGAATGCATCGACAACCGCATACTTGATCGCGGTTGCCGTGCCTGAGAACGTTGGCAACGGAGTGAAAGTAACCGTCGAACCGCTGAGCGTGTATGTTCCCTGGTTTGCGATTGTCAGAGTTGTTTCGGTGCAACTTGCCGCCGGGGTTGAAACCGTAGCGCAGAGACCAACTATCGTCACGCCGGCT
>CAZDKF010000023.1:0-4095 GCA_964505955.1 uncultured Rhodoluna sp.
CACCGACTTCTACTTCACCCGTTTTCGGGGTGCCGACAGGGGCATCGAAGAGTCAATCGAAGGAAAAGAACTCAGCGACAAGTTCATAGCGCTTGCCCAACTTGAGGCCTACGTGAGCAAAGAGTCTGAAGAAACCATGCTCGAGACGGTTAGTGACGCCACTTCTATGGTTCAGGCAACGTGCTCTCAACTGCTAGACGTGAAGTTCTCTACGCCCGCACCGACAAACTAGTTTTTATTTCGCGAGCATGTCGTGACGCACGATAATCGCGTCACGCGCTGGCCCAACACCGATGGCCGAGATTCTGGCGCCGCTCATCTTCTCGATTGCGAGCACATAGTCTTGAGCGGTTTTCGGCAGGTCTTCAAATGTCTTGCAGCCAGAAATGTCTTCTGTCCAGCCGGCAAAGTATTCATAGATCGGCTTTGCGTGGTGAAAGTCTGACTGAGAGACAGGCATCTCGTCGTGGCGCACACCATCAACTTCGTAGGCAACACAAACCGGAATCTCTTTTAGCCCGGTGAGCACGTCTAGCTTGGTCATCACGAAATCGGTGACGCCATTGATGCGCGCTGAGTAGCGCGCGATAGGTGCGTCATACCAGCCACAGCGACGTGGTCGACCGGTTGTGGTGCCGAACTCGTGACCGGTCTTGCGCAAGAACTCGCCGTTCTCATCGAATAGCTCTGTCGGAAACGGACCCGAACCAACGCGAGTTGTGTATGCCTTCACAATTGCAATCACGGTTGTGAATAGGCCTGGGCCGATTCCTGAACCGGTCGAAGCGCCACCGGCGGTTGAGCTTGACGAGGTTACGAACGGATAGGTTCCGTGATCTACGTCGAGCATTGTTGCCTGACCGCCTTCAAACAGCACGGTCTTGTTGGCTTCGATTGCCTGGTGCAGTTCGAGTGCCGTGTCAGCAACCATCGGCGCGAGGCGCTCGGTGTATGAAAGCAGCTCTTTCACGGTGTCGTCGACTTTAATTGCCGCGCGGTTGTAGACCTTGGTAAGCAAATTGTTTTTTGCAACCAGCGCACCTTCGACCTTCTGGCGCAAGATGGTTTCGTCAAACAAATCTTGAATGCGAATTCCAACACGATTGATCTTGTCGGCATAGGTTGGGCCGATGCCGCGACCGGTTGTGCCGATTGCACGCTTGCCCAAGAATCGCTCGGAAACTTTGTCGACGGTGACGTTGTATGGAGTGATTACGTGTGCGTTTGCGGAAATACGCAGCTTGGATGTGTCGATGCCGCGAGAGTTAAGCGCATCCAGTTCTTGAAACAGCACCGCGAGATCGATTACGACACCGTTTGAAATTACCGGCACAACGCCAGGGGTGAGAATTCCCGAAGGCAACAGGTGCAGAGCGTATTTTTCAGATCCGATAACTACGGTGTGACCCGCGTTGTTTCCACCGTTGAACTTGACCACGTAGTCGATGTGCTCAGCGAGTAGGTCGGTGGCTTTGCCCTTGCCTTCGTCGCCCCACTGGGCACCGACAATCACAACAGCAGGCATAACAGCCTCATCTCAGAAAAAGGATTGGAACCGCGAGCGCGTTCCCTATCAAGTTTAGCGAGCGGTCAGGTTTGGCAAAAGGCTATTTCTTGAAGACGTGCTGCATGACCCACGAGTGCATCGTGATGGCTGCCGCAGCGCTGGCGTTGATAGACCTAGTCGAGCCAAACTGGGTGATTTCGAGCACCACCTCAGAGGCGGCGATCGCGGCCTCGCTCAGGCCAGGGCCTTCTTGGCCAAATAGCAAAACGCAGTTTTCGGGCAGGTCGTAGGTTTCGATCTGCTTGCATCCGGGCACATTGTCGATGGCGATAATCGGCATGCCTTCGGCCTTAGCCCAGGCCACAAACTCCTCGACCGTTGGGTGGTGCCGAACGTGCTGATAGCGGTCGGTCACCATAGCGCCGCGACGGTTCCAACGCTTGTGGCCGACGATGTGAACCTCGGCTGCCAAAAAGGCATTAGCGGTTCGAACAATCGAACCGATGTTTAGGTCGTGCTGCCAGTTCTCAATGGCAACGTGAAAACTGTGCCGGCGCACATCTAGGTCGGCGACAATCGCTTCCATCTTGCAGTAGCGATATTTGGCGAGAACGTTGCGGGTGTCGCCCTCGCGCAGAAGCTCTGGGTCATAAAAGTCATCGGCAGGCAAGTCACCTATCCATGGGCCAACACCCCAGGTGGTTTGTTCGTGCGACGCGTTTGGTTGATTTGAATCAGTGCTCATGTAGGTGCTTCGATCTAAGTGTCAGAGCGGCGGCGGCCAAGAGAGCCATAACCGAGGTGGTGATTAGCACGGATACGTTCGCCAGCGAATGCTCTGCAAGCGAATCGCCGAAAGACAATTCAGACATCAGCATTGCAACCGTGAAGCACATGCCGAATAGGGGTGCGATTCGTAACAGCCTCGCCCAGGTGACTTGCTCTGGAAGTTTTCCAAGCTTCGACTTTGTCACCAACCATGCATCGCTGGCACCGTTAAGGTCGCCTAGATTCACGCCCGCCGATAGAAATGCGAAAACTGGAAGCATTACGAAGGCCACGGTTGGTTCGAGCGCTTTCTGAACCTTTTGCCCCTGAGGCAGCAGCAAGCCTACGACTACTCCCGCGAGAGAATCCAACGACAAGATGTTGAAGCTGCTGGTGAAGAAAATGGCAATCATCAGAATGGTGAGCGAGTCGTCTACTACCGCGACTGTCAAAACAAAAGTTCGCACCTGTCTTGGCAGCCATCGACCCGCGATCGCCACAACACCTATTGCGAAGGCGATGTCGGTAGACATTGGCACGCCCCAGCCGCGAGCAGACGGTTCACCAAAGTTGACAATCGAATAGATGATTACCGGCACGAGCATGCCGCCCATTGCGGCGAAAATAGGCACCACCGCTTGGCGTGGCTTGCTCAGGCTTCCGTGACTTATCTCGTGCCTGAGTTCAATTCCCACGCTTAGAAAAAACAGAAAAATCGCAAGGCCCTTCAGACCCTCGAGATGAGAAACAGCAGAATAGCTTTCGCTAAAGGAAGAGTTAGCCCAGACCATGGCCGCAATTGCGCTTGCAAATAGAGCAATGCCGCCCGCCACTTGTCTTCTTGCGCCGTTCATCAGGCAAGCCTAATCGCAGCCGAGATAGGCTAAACAAATGGTTGACAGAAGCAAAATCACATCTTGGCTCACAGACATGGATGGCGTTCTCGTGCACGAGGGCAAAGCCCTCGACGGTGCGGCCGAGCTCATCAAGCAGTGGCAGGATGCCAGCACACCGTTCTTGGTGCTCACCAACAATTCGATTTACACACCCCGTGATCTCTCTGCCAGACTTCGCGCCGGCGGGCTCGATGTGCCTGAAGATCGCATCTGGACATCTGCTCTCGCAACCGCTGACTTTTTGAAGTCACAGAACCCTCGCGGCACTGCCTATGTAATCGGTGAGTCCGGTCTCACCCAAGCCCTTCACGATGTTGGCTACGTGCAGACAGACGTCGACCCAGACTACGTAGTGCTTGGCGAGACGCGCAATTTCAGTTTCGAGAACCTGACCAAGGCGATTCGTTTGATCAACGCTGGTGCTCGTTTCATTGCCACTAACCCTGATGCCACCGGCCCTTCGGCCGAAGGCGTGTTGCCGGCCACCGGTGCCGTTGCGGCACTTATTACTAAGGCAACCGGCAAAGACCCCTACATCGTTGGCAAGCCAAACCCAATGATGTTCAGATCTGCCATGCGCAAGATTGGCGCCCACTCGCAGTCAACCGGCATGATTGGCGACCGCATGGATACCGACGTGGTCGCCGGCATCGAAGCCGGCCTGCACACCGTCTTGGTGCTCACAGGCATCGCCGATGAGGCCGAGATTCAGCGCTATCCCTTTAGGCCGACCGAGATCTTGATGTCGGTAGCCGACCTCGTCAAACACTAGACGCGATTGCGTTTAGGTTTAGTTAGTGAGCAATTCGCAGGCCTGGCGGGCATTTAAGCATCGCAACTACCGCCTGCTCTACCCTGCCAGCGCAATGTCGAATATCGGCACCTGGGCGCAACGCGTTGCCCAAGACTGGCTGGTTCTCGAAC
>CAZDKF010000023.1:4110-5863 GCA_964505955.1 uncultured Rhodoluna sp.
GTCACGGGTTTGCAATTTGCGCCAACTCTGTTCTTGAGCCTCTGGGCCGGATCTCTTGCCGACAAGTTCGACAAGCGCAAACTTCTTTACATAACCAACATCGGTGCCGGCATAGTTTCGGCCTGGCTTGGGCTTCTGATTGTCTCAAATGCCGTAGAGATCTGGCACGTTTACGTTGCTGCGCTAGCGGTGGGCATCTTTAGCGCTCTCGATGCGCCGGTTCGCACCAGCTTTACAAGCGAGCTGGTTGGGAGAACCGACCTGCCAAACGCCGTGAGTTTGAACTCGGCAAACTTTAACATTGGGCGTCTTGTCGGACCAGCGATGAGCGGCTTCTTGATTTTCTTCTTCGGAACCGGACCTTCTTTTCTGATTAACTCGTTCTCTTATGTCGTGATGATTGTCACGCTGACAATGATTAACCCCGATGAGCTGCACGCGCAAAAAGGTGCAGAGCTCGGCACAAAAATTAGTGATGCGTTGCGCTACATTCGTTCGCGACTCGACCTAACGCTGGTGATGCTTACGGTTTTCTTCAGCGCAACATTTGGCTTGAACTATCAAATCTTCAACGCACTTATGGCGACGCAAGAATTCAAGATGGGGCCAGCCGAATTCGGCGCCCTCGGAACCTTCTTGGCCGTTGGTTCGCTCTCTGGTGCGCTGATTGCGGCGAGGCTCGAAAGTTGGCGCGTGCCAAGAAGAATTATGGCCGGTGCTGTGCTCTTTGGGATCACACTTGTTCTGCTATCTGTAGCGCCCAATTATTTGATCTATTCGATCATGTTGCCGTTCGGCGGAGCAATCGCGCTCATGACACTGGTGTCTGCCAACAGCTACGTGCAAACCAGCGTCGACCCGAATCTTCGCGGTCGCATCATGGGCGTTTACGTTTTGATTTTCATGGGTGGTACACCAATTGGTTCGCCGATGATTGGTTTTCTCGCTGGTGAGATCGGCATTCGAGCAACCATCGCCGTTTGCGGAACGCTCACCGCGCTGGCGGCACTTATCCTGTTTTTGATTTTTACTGCCAAGAGGGATGCCATTGGGGTGGCGAAAGCGGGGTCAAACCAATGACGAGAGAAGACAAAGCGCTGCAATACTGGCATCGCTCGGTAATCGTAATGTTCGCGCTAATCGGCCCACCAAGCATGGCGCTATTTGTGCGCCTGCCCGAAGTTAAAGACCTCTTGGGTGTCTCAACCAGCGAGCTCGGTCTGCTGCTGTTCAGCGGTGCCGTTGGCTCAATTTGCGCGCTTTCGATTGCAGCACGAATCATCGCCCGACTGGGCACGCGACCGCAAATGCTTGGAGGTTTTTATCTAGTCGCTTTCGGACTTATTGGGCAGGCCTTTGCGGCAACTACAGATTCAATCTGGCTGTTCGCTATCTGCATTTTTGTCACCGGCTTCGGTTTCGGCATCGTCGATGTTCCATTGAACGTAGATGGTGCAAGCATCGAAAGTAAACGTGGTCGATCGGTCTTACCAAGAATGCATGCGGCTTTTTCTGTCGGCGCATTGACAGGTGCCGCTCTCGGAACCCTCTGCATTGCGATATCCGTTGACCTGCTGACGCAAATGATTGTGCTTTGCTCGACGCAATTATTGCTTCCGATTTTCGTTCGTAAGTTCGTTCCGAAACACACCGGTCAAGATGCACATCACCGTGATGAAACAGCTATGAAACCCGAAAAAATTAACCTCTTCAAAGACAAGAGACTCATGTTTCTTGGAATTGGAATTCTATG
>CAZDKF010000023.1:5873-10444 GCA_964505955.1 uncultured Rhodoluna sp.
TCACCGTCGGCTTCCAAAGCGAGCTGGACGGCGCCGTCGTGAAGGACTTCAACGAATCTGCAACCAACGCAGGAATAGCTTTTGCAATCTTTAATCTCACGATGACGATCACCCGATTTTTTGGCGGCAACATCTCAGATCGCTACGGTCGGCGGCTCACCCTGCAGGCCATGGCAATCACGGGTGCGATTGGATTACTGTTTGTCATCTTCGGCACATCCGTGATTTTTGCATGGATAGGTGCAGGGCTCTGGGGAATCGGTTCGGCACTCGGTTTTCCACTATTTATTTCTGAGGCTGGTGAGGGAGAGAACTCGGCGCGCAGGGTCACCCTGATTACGATATTCGGCTACATGGCCTTCTTGGTTGGCCCGCCGACGCTGGGATTTGTCGCCGAACTAACCGGGTTGAAACCGATGCTCTATCTGATTACAGCCGCGTTGATTTCGGCGGTCTTCTTCGCGAAGGTTATGAGCAACACAAAGAACGTGACAGCCGCTAGCTGAGAAGGTCTACTGCCGCCTGAAGTTCGGGGGCTAAGAAGCGATCTGGGCCAACACCTGCAACGCGAGTGCGCAGTTTTGCCAACCACTCACCGGTGACCTTGGCTGGTTTTAGGGGGGCACGCGAGTCGAGGGCTCGACCGGCCGAAACCCACTCGATTGCCAGAATCATGCGAAGGTTATCGACAACCCGGCGAAGCTTGCGGCCTGCGTGCCAGCCCATCGAGACATGGTCTTCTTGCATGGCCGAGGTCGGAATCGAGTCGACAGAGGCCGGCACGGCCAAGCGCTTGTTCTCAGAGACCAGGCCCGCAGCGGTGTATTGGCCAATCATCATGCCGCTATCGACTCCGGCATCGCCTGCCAAGAACGGTGGCAGACCAAATGAGCGAGCCTTATCGAGCATGTTGTCGGTTCGTCGCTCAGAGATTGAGCCGAGGTCGGTTGCGGTGATAGCCAAGAAGTCGAGCACATAGCCAACCGGTGCGCCGTGAAAGTTTCCGTTTGAGGTCACTTCACCAGATTCGAGAACCACCGGGTTATCGATCGCCGAAGCTAGCTCGTTTTCGGCTACCGACTTTGCATATGCAATCGAATCGCGAACAGCGCCAGAAACCTGAGGTGCGCAACGGAGTGAATATGCGTCTTGAACGCGGTTGTCGCCTTCGACGTGTGATGCCACAATTTCTGAACCCTTGAGTGCGGCAAACATGTTTGCTGCCGATGTTGCCTGACCGGCGTGCGGCCTTAAAGCGAAATGCAATTCTGGTCGAAAAACTTTGTCTGTTCCTAGCAATGCCTCGACACTCATGGCGGCGATTACGTCTGCAGAGTTGTTTAGTTTTTCGAGATCGTGAATCGCGAGAATTAGCATTCCCAACATTCCATCTGTTCCATTGATTAGTGCGAGACCTTCTTTTTCACGCAGCTCGACCGGACTGATGTTTGCCGCCGCGAGCAAATCTGCAACTGGTCTTTCGATGCCGTCTGCGCCGAAGGCGCGGCCCTCGCCCATCGCAACCATCGCACAGTGAGCGAGTGGCGCAAGGTCACCGCTGCATCCGAGCGAGCCAAACTCATGCACAATCGGCGTGATGTTTGCGTTCAGAATCGCAGCGTAGGTTTCTGCTAGTTCTGGTCGAACACCGGTGCGACCCGTGCACATGGTCTTTAGTCGCAGCAACATGAGTGCGCGAGTAACTTCGGTTTCAACAATTGCGCCCATACCGGCCGCGTGCGAACGAATCAGTGACTTCTGCAATTGCACGCGATCTGCGATGTCGATGTGACGGTTTGCGAGTGCGCCGAATCCGGTAGAGATTCCGTAGACCGGGGTCTCGCTTACCGCAAGTCTCTCGATGTGCGCTCGGGTCTTTGCCATCGCATCGAGTGCGGCCGGCGAAATGGCCACCTTGGCTGAGTGCCTCGCGACCGCGACAACCTCGTCTTGGGTTAGGCCCGAGGTAGAGAGGGTTACATTTTGGGTCATTGCTTACCTTTGATAGACGGGCTTGCCGGCCACCCAGGTTGAGTCGATTATGTCGACACCTGGGCGATAGCTGAGGTGAATGTAGCTTGGTGCGTTCAAAACAGCGAAATCGGCTCGCATGCCAACACTAAGTGCCCCGATGTCGCTTCGGCGAAGGGCTTTTGCCCCACCAACCGTGGCTGCGAGCAAGGCTTGCTCTGGGCTGAAACCCATGTCTCGCACTGCAACCGCTAAGCAGAAAGCCATCGATGTGGTGAAGCTCGAGCCCGGATTGCAGTCGGTGGCGATGGCAACCGTTGCCCCCGCGGCAAACAGCCTGCGGGCGTCTGGGTAACTCGATCTGGTCGAAAACTCGGCTCCGGGCAGCAGCGTAGCCACGGTATTGCTTGCAGCCAGCATTTCGACGTCGTCGTCACTGAGGTGGGTCAGGTGATCTGCGCTCGCGCAGTCAAGTTCGACAGCAAGTTTGACCGCACCGATGTCTGCGAGTTGATTCGCATGGATGCGCGGCCGCAACCCGGCCTCGACTCCGGCGCGCAAAATCGTTCGCGCCTGATCGACATCGAATGCACCGCGATCGCAAAACACGTCAATCCACTTTGCGTGTGATTTTACGGCCTGCAACATTTCACCGACAACTAGTTCGACGTAGTCGTCGCTTCGGTTTGCGAATTCGGCGGGCACAACGTGCGCGCCCAAGAAAGTTGTTTCGTCTGTGAACTCTTTTGCGATTCGCAACGTACGTGTTTCGTTTTCAACGTCGAGTGCATAACCAGATTTCGATTCGAAGGTTGTAACGCCGCTTCGATGCAATTCAGAAACCAACCGTGAGGTGTTGGCTCGCAGAGTTTCATTGCTTGCTGCACGAGTCGCCGCAACAGTGGTTTTGATTCCACCGGCAGAATAGCTCTCGCCGTTCATGCGCGCAGAAAAATCTTCACTACGATCGCCGGCAAAAACTAGGTGCGCGTGCGAATCGACGAAACCCGGAACCACGGTTTTGCCAGCAACAGAAATTCGATTATCTGTGACACCGACTGATTGGCTGTCACCTATCCATGCGATTTTGCCATCGACGACAACAATTGCAGCGTTGCTGCGAATACCGAGTGCACCATTGCCGGCGCTCGAATCGTTAGTTACTAACGAACCGATATCGGTTATTGCAACGCTGCTCATGAATCGAATTTATTCGATGTCGAGCATCGGCACGTGCACGTGCTTGTGACGCGCAACCTCGATTGCGTCGCCATAACCAGCGTCGGCGTGACGAATCACTCCCATGCCGGGGTCGTTGGTGAGAACGCGCTGAAGTTTCTCGGCAGCGAGAGCTGTGCCATCGGCGACCGAGACCTGACCGGCGTGAATCGAACGACCGATGCCTACGCCGCCGCCGTGGTGAATCGAGACCCATGACGCACCCGACGAGATGTTGAGCATCGCGTTGAGCAGCGGCCAGTCGGCAATCGCGTCTGAGCCGTCGAGCATGGCCTCAGACTCGCGGTAAGGCGAGGCAACCGACCCGCAGTCGAGGTGGTCGCGGCCGATAACAATAGGGGCCGAGACCTCGCCCTTCTTGACCAAATCGTTGAAGACCGCTCCGGCCTTGTCGCGCTCACCGTAGCCGAGCCAGCAGATGCGGGCAGGTAGCCCCTGAAATGCCACGCGCTCCTGGGCTAGCTTGATCCAGCGGTGCAGGTGCTTGTTCTCAGGAAACAGCTCGAGAATCGCCTGGTCGGTGCGATAGATGTCTTTCGGGTCGCCCGAGAGCGCCACCCACCTGAACGGTCCCTTGCCCTCGCAGAACAGCGGGCGAATATACGCAGGGATGAATCCGGGGAACGCGAACGATCTCGAGTAACCACCCTTGCGAGCTTCGTCGCGAATCGAGTTTCCGTAATCGAAAACCACGGCACCCTTATCCATGAAGCCAACCATCGCTTCTACGTGTTTCGCCATCGCGGCTTCTGCGCGCTCGGTGAATTCCTTCGGACTCTTCTCGGCATACTCGCGAGCGTCACCTAATTCGACACCCTCCGGAATGTAATACAAGGGGTCGTGCGCAGAAGTCTGGTCGGTCACGATATCGATTGGAACTTCGCGCTTCAATAGCTCGGCAAAAATAGTTGCGGCGTTTCCAACGAGACCAATCGAAATTGCCTTCTTCGCATTCTTGGCAGTCACAGCGCGCTCGATGGCATCATCAAGGTTGTCTGCAATTTCATCGAGGTAGCGGTCGACAACGCGACGGCGCAAACGCGATTCGTCGATGTCGACAATCAAACAGGTTCCCTCGTTCATGGTGACGGCGAGCGGTTGCGCACCACCCATGCCACCGCAGCCAGCGGTGAGGGTTAGTGTGCCGGCGAGTGTGCCACCGAAACTTTGTTCGGCAACAGCGGCAAACGTTTCGTAGGTTCCCTGCAAGATTCCCTGCGTGCCGATGTAAATCCATGAACCGGCTGTCATCTGACCAAACATCATCAAACCTTTTTTATCCAATTCATGAAAATGTTCCCAGGTCGCCCATTTAGGAACAAGGTTAGAATTCGCAATCAAAACTCGCGGAGCATCTTCAT
>CAZDKF010000024.1:0-3576 GCA_964505955.1 uncultured Rhodoluna sp.
CCGTTCTTGCTATGCAGCAGACCGCACCGGTCACATGATTCTTCAGACCCTCTATCAGAACTGCGTGAAGCTCGGCATTGAGTTCTATAACGAGTTCTATGTGCTCGACCTAGTGATGAACAAGGTTGGCAAAGAAGAGCGCCCATCTGCAGTTGTTGCTTATGAACTTGCTACCGGAGAGCTTCACGTTTTTCAGGGCAAGAGCATCGTGTTTGCAACCGGTGGTTTCGGCAAGATTTTCAAGACCACTTCTAACGCACACACTCTCACCGGTGACGGCGTTGGAATCATTTACCGCAAGGGTCTTCCGCTAGAAGACATGGAGTTCTACCAGTTTCACCCAACCGGTCTAGCCGGACTCGGAATTCTGTTGTCTGAAGCCGCTCGCGGTGAAGGCGGAATCTTGCGCAACGCATCGGGTGAGCGCTTCATGGAGCGTTACGCACCCACAATCAAAGACCTCGCGCCACGCGACATGGTTGCCCGCGCGATGGCAAACGAAGTTCGCGAAGGCCGCGGTGCTGGCCCGAACAAAGATTACGTTTTGCTCGACCTGACTCACCTGCCGCCAGAGGTTATCGACGCGAAGCTTCCTGACATCACAGAGTTTGCTCGCACCTATCTCGGTGTCGAGCCTTACACCGAACCGGTTCCGGTTTTCCCGACAGCGCACTACGCGATGGGTGGAATTCCAACCAACATCAAGGCCGAGGTTCTCAGCGACAACAAGACCGTGGTCAAGGGCCTCTATGCCGCGGGCGAATGCGCCTGCGTTTCGGTGCACGGCGCAAACCGCCTGGGCACCAACTCGCTGCTCGACATAAACGTGTTCGGCAAGCGCGCCGGCATCTACGCGGTCGAATATGCCAAGGATGCCGACTTCGTGCCGCTTCCGACTAACGCGGCAGCCGAAGTGATATCGATGATTGACAAGGTTCGCAAGTCGAAGGGCACCGAGAAGGTCGCTGTCTTGCGCAAGGAACTGCAAGACACCATGGACCTCAACGCTCAGGTGTACCGCACAGAAGACTCGCTTAACGAGGCTCTCGAAAAGATTGCCGAATTGCGCGATCGCTACAGCCGCATCTCAGTTCAAGACAAGGGTCAGCGTTTCAACACCGACCTTCTCGAAGCAATCGAGCTGGGCTTCTTGCTAGATCTCGCAGAGGTTTTGGCATTCACCGCCCGCGAACGCCGCGAGAGCCGCGGCGGTCACTACCGTGAAGACTTCGAAGAGCGCAACGACAAGAAGTTCATGGTGCACTCAATGGCCTACCTGACAAACAAGAAACCAAAGAAGCCTGGCGACAACATCAAGATCGACTGGAAGCCAGTCACCATTACCAACTATCCACCAATGGAGCGTAAGTACTAATGGCAACTGAATTCGAAGAGCTGGGCGCTGTCGCGTCTTTCAACGTGACACTATTTATTCGTCGATTTAATCCAGAGGATGGCCTCGAGGCGCGCTGGGAAGACTTCGATGTTCAGGTGCACGGCACCGACCGCGTTCTCGACGCGCTGCACAAGATCAAGTGGGAGATTGACGGTTCGGTAACCTTCCGTCGTTCATGCGCACACGGTGTTTGCGGATCAGACGCCATGCGAATCAACGGTCGCAACCGTCTTGCTTGCAAGACCCTAATCAAAGACCTCGACATCACACAGCCGATTTACGTTGAGCCAATCAAGGGTCTTGAAGTTGAAAAAGACCTCGTTGTAAACATGGAGCCTTTCTACAAGGCCTACCGCGATGTGCAGCCGTTCTTGATTGCAAGCGACAAGCCAACCAAAGAGCGTTTGCAGAGCCCAGAAGATCGCGCACGCTTTGACGACACCACCAAGTGCATCTTGTGCGCAGCTTGCACCAGCTCGTGCCCGGTGTTCTGGACAGACGGTCAGTACTTCGGCCCGGCAGCAATCGTCAACGCGCACCGATTCATCTTTGACTCTCGCGACGAGGGCTCAGAAGTTCGCCTAGACATCTTGAACGATAAAGAAGGTGTGTGGCGCTGCCGCACCACGTTCAACTGCACCGAGGCTTGCCCGCGTGGCATCCAGGTGACGAAGGCAATAGCCGAGGTGAAACAAGCAATTCTGCGCGGTCGCGCATAGGGCCTGAGCGCTTCTGTTTCGGGAATACCCAGCACCCACCAATCGTTGAAGTTAGAACTATGAACGATTCATTCAGCTGCCACTCGGTCAAGCCCGAGGTCACCGAAGTTCGCGCCGGCGTTACCCGCCGAGCAGCGCTCTCAGCATTTGCCGCTGCCCTAGCAACAGTTGGGCTCACCTCACTATCAGAGTCGGCCTATGCGGCTGCCAAGACATACAACATTTGCAAGACCACAGACGTCAGAGTTGGCAGCGCTCGAATGTTTTCAATCGGTGGTCGCTCAATCGTCGTGACCCAGCCAAAGCGCGCAGTCTTCAGAGCGTTCGCGGCCGAATGCACTCACGAGGGCGTCACGCTTTCGAGAAAGCCGGGCAACGTTAGAACAAGCGGCTCAGTGATGATCTGTCCGGAGCACGGAGCGCGCTTCGACACAACTTCGGGTGCCGCAAAGGGTGGCCCAACTTCGCAAGCGCTAGGCAAGATCAAGCTCACGGTTTCTGGAACTCAGGTTCGAGTCACGTTCTAACAGACTCCCCCGCGAGTTTAGACTTGCGGCTATGGCCCTAAAGATCGTTTCGGTAAATGTCAACGGCGTGCGCGCTGCCTTTCGCAACGGCATGCCAGCTTGGCTGAGCGAAGCGCAGCCAGACATCCTTGCTCTTCAAGAAGTTCGTGCCGAGACCGAAGACCTGCTGAGACTCTTCAACGAGTACGAGGCTGAGCACGGTGGAGAGCCTTGGCACATTTTGCACGACAACGCCACGGCCAAGGGTCGCGCGGGAGTTGCCGTGGTCAGTCGACTGAAACCGCAGGGCCACCGAACCGAGTTAGGCCCAAAGAGTTTTGACAGCGCCGGCCGGTGGCTCGAAGCCGACTTCAAACTCGGCAAAAAGACCCTCACGGTAATCAGCACCTACGTTCACTCGGGCGCATTCGGCACCCCCAAGCAAGATGAAAAATACAAGTTTCTCGAGGCCATGCAAAAGCGCATGAAGCAGCTGATCGATGCTGGCGGCCACGTGGTCGTGCTTGGCGATCTCAACGTTGGCCACACCGAGCTCGACATCAAGAACTGGAAGGGCAACCTCAAGAACGCCGGTTTCTTGCCAGAAGAGCGAGCCTATTTCGACACGATTATTGGCAAACACGGATGGGTCGATGTCGGCCGCAGTGCTCATCCGGGAGTTGATGGCCCTTACACCTGGTGGTCGAACCGCGGGCAGGCCTTCGACACCAACACCGGTTGGCGCATCGACTACCACCTGGCTACGCCGAAGCTTGCCGCGGTCGCCAGCGACTACAAGGTGCATCGCGCACCAAGTTATGCCGAACGCTGGAGCGACCACGCCCCCGTTGCCGTGACCTACGACATTTAGACTTGAGCAATGAATAACAAGCCCAACCTTCTCAGCGGAATGCAGCCGTCTGCCGGCTCACTTCACCTCGGAAACTACCTTGGT
>CAZDKF010000024.1:3586-10389 GCA_964505955.1 uncultured Rhodoluna sp.
CAATTGGCAGTATCAGTTGCGCCTAGCCGGCTGGCTGGGCTTGATCGAAAGGTGCTTCAGTGCATCACCGGCATGGGTGAAGCCGGACGCATGACACAGTTCAAAGACAAATCGCAAAAGACCGGCGCAGACTCTGCTTCGGTTGGCCTTTACACATATCCGATTTTGCAGGCAGCTGATATTTTGCTCTACCAGCCAAAAGCCGTGCCGGTTGGTGAAGACCAGCGTCAACACATCGAACTGACTCGCGATCTTGCAATTCGTTTCAACACTCGATTCGGCGACACCTTCACGGTTCCAGAAGCCGTGATTCTCAAAGAGACCGCCAAGATTTATGACCTGCAGAACCCGACGGCCAAGATGTCGAAGTCTGGTGACCCTAAGGGTCTTGTGAACATCATGGATGACAACGACACCATCACCAAGAAGTTCAAGTCTGCCGTCACCGACACCGACGGCGAGATTCGTTTCGATCGCGATGCGAAGCCGGGCGTTAGCAACCTGCTCGGCATCTATTCGGCAATCACCGGCGAGAGCATTCGCTCGCTAGAAGAGCGCTTTGCCGGAGCTGGCTATGGCGCGCTAAAGGGCGATTTGGCCGATGTGGTTGTGGCTCACCTCGACCCGATTCGCGCCCGAGCCGAAGAGCTTTTGTCTGACCCCGCCGAGCTCGATCGCCTGCTGGCAGTTGGAGCCGACCGCGCCAACGAGCAGGCCGAGAAGACCCTGAAGGCCGTCTATGAGGCCGTTGGTTTCACCCCGGCGCGCGGCTAGTTTTCGACGCAAAAACCGACCCGCCACGGCCGCATGCCAGAAATAATGTGGCATCTAGCCCTGTTTAGTGTGAAGATAGACCAGTAACAAAGTTCTTCGGGGTCAGTGAAAATCTGAGCCGGCGGTAGAGCCCGCGACCCGACGAGTTGAAATTGAACCTTTGGTTTGATGAACGCTCGGCGGTTGATTTGGTGAAATTCCAGAGCCGACGGTTAAAGTCCGGATGGGAGAAGAACAGGGTCGCTGCGCGCGTTTTTGCGAGGCAGTGCCCGGCTCTCTGCCGCGCCCCGAAGTTCGCAACGAAACACTGCAGAACACGGATGGCGCATGGACCAGTTTGAAACCGCGATGAGCTTGGCGCTTGAGTTAGCCACACGCGGCCCAGAGTTTGGTGGCAACCCACAGGTGGGTGCCGTGATTCTCGACCCCGCTGGTGAAGTTGCCGCAGAGGGATGGCACGAGGGTGCCGGCACCGACCACGCAGAGGTAATGGCGTTGCGCAACCTTCGCGCAAAACTTTCTCTCAACTCAGGCGAAAGACTGCCGGCGGGTTACACCGCTGTGGTAACTCTTGAACCATGCAACCACACCGGCAAGACCGGCCCCTGCGCAGATGCACTGATTGCCGCTGGAATCGAACGAGTTGTCTTTGGTGCTTCGGATCCTGGCGCAGTTTCTGGCGGAGGCGCAGAGAAATTAGCAACCGCAGGCATTCAGGTTATCGAGGGAATTCTCGAAGAAGAAGCCAACGATTTGATTCGCATCTGGCGCAAGTCAACCGAGCTGCAGAGAGTATTCGTGACGGTCAAGTGGGCCTCAACTCTCGATGGCCGAACCGCTGCAAACGACGGAACATCAAAATGGATTAGCGGCGAAGAAGCACGGTTCGATGTGCACATGCGTCGGTCAAAGATTGATGCGATTGCAGTTGGCACCAACACTGTTGTCATTGATGACCCCGAACTAACCGCGCGCACCCCAGACGGCACACTCTACGAGCACCAGCCATTGCGCGTGATCATTGGCATGCGCAACCTCGACGGTGGCAAGCGCGTCTTCAGCAACACGGCAGACGCACTGCGCTTCGAGACCCACGACCTCGAGCAGGTGACTCGAGACCTGTATCGTCTCGGGCACCGACACCTGTGGGTCGAGGGTGGCGCAGAGCTCTCGAGCGCCTTTATTCGCGCGGGTTTGGCCGACCAACTGCTGGTCTACCTAACCCCCACCCTGCTCGGTGGCAGCCACCTGGCTCTCAAGGACCTGGGCATCGAGACCATCAGCGATATCAGCCGCTGGCAATTCGACGAGGTTGAGTTGCTCGGCGAAGATCTGCTCATCAGCGCTAGCCCAGTTACCCAAACAGAAGGCGAAAACTAATGTTTACCGGAATCATTGAAGAACTCGGCAGAGTCAAGAAAATCGAGCAGCAGGCCGATGCCGTTCGCCTGACTCTCGAAGGCCCAATCGTGGTCAGCGACGTGAAGCGCGGCGATTCGATTTCTGTCAGCGGCACGTGTTTGACCGCCGTCGAATTCGACGACAACAGTTTCACCGCCGACGTTATGAAAGAGACGCTCGACCGCACTTCGCTGAGCGAACTCAAAGTTGGCGACCCGGTTAACCTCGAGCGCGCCATGACAGCTGCAACCCGTTTCGGCGGTCACGTTGTTCAGGGTCACGTCGACGGCGTTGGCAAAATCATTTCGCGACAACCTAGCGAGAACTGGGAGTGGTTGCGCGTCAGCATCCCAGTGGAATTGATGAAGTACATCGTGCTTAAGGGTTCGATCACAATCGACGGAGTCTCGCTAACCGTCAACGAGGTCGGCGACGACTTCATCGGGCTCAGCCTGATTCCAGAAACACTCGCACTCACCACGCTTGGCAGCAAGCAGGTTGGCGCGAAGGTCAACGTCGAGGCAGACGTCATGGCAAAGCACATCGAACGACTACTCGAAGCAAGGAAAAACTAATGCAACTATCAACCATCGACTCAGCTCTCGACGCCCTGCGCGCCGGCAAGCCAGTGCTCGTGGCCGACTCGGCCGATCGCGAGAACGAGGGCGACGCAATCATCGCCGCCGAGCTGGTCACGCCCGAGTGGATGGCCTGGATGGTGCGCAACACCACGGGTTACCTCTGCGTGCCAATGGAAGAGTCTCGTGCCAACGACCTAGACCTGCCGCTGATGACCACCAACAACAAAGACCCGCACGGCACCAGCTACACAATCACCGTAGATGCCAGCAACCGCAAGGCCACTGGCGTTAGCGCCGAGGAGCGCGCCAACACCGCCAACGTGCTTGCCGACCCAAACTCAAACCCAGAGTCACTAATTCGCCCGGGTCACATGCTGCCGCTGCGTTCGCACCCTGCGGGTGTGCTTGGCCGCGCTGGCCACACCGAAGCAACCGTTGACCTGCTCAAGCTCGCGGGGCTAACTCCGGCCGGCGTGATTGGCGAGATGGTTAGCGAAGACGGCAGCATGATGCGCTTGCCTGAGCTCGTCGAAGTTGGTGCTCGCGAGAATCTTCCGGTAATCACAATCGAGCAAATCATCGACTACCTAAAGACTCACGAGATTAGCCACACGATTAATCCGAACAACCGCATTCGCCTCGACGCGGTAGCGAAGCTGCCGAGCATCCATGGAAACTTCACACTTCGCGGTTACTACGACATCAAGACCACTGCAGACCACGTTGCAATCATTTCTGGAAACCCGAGTGGTGAGAATGTTTTGGTTCGCATGCACAGCGAGTGCATCACGGGTGAAGCTTTCGGTTCACTCAAGTGCGAGTGTGGCCCGCAGCTCGACTTTGCTCTCGACCAGATTGCCAAAGATCCGAACGGTGGCATCGTGATTTATCTGCGCGGTCAAGAAGGTCGCGGCATCGGTTTGCTCAACAAGCTTCGTGCCTACTCACTGCAAGACCAGGGTTACGACACGGTCGACGCAAACCTCGCACTCGGCCTTCCGAGCGAAAACCGCGAATACGGTGCGGCTGTCGCAATCTTGCGCGACATGGGTGTGAACAGCGTTCGCCTCATGACGAACAACCCGGCGAAGAGTGGCTTCTTGAACAGCGCTGGCATTCCGGTAAACGAGTATGTCGCGGTTCTAGTTGGCCAGGCTCTCGAGAACGCCGGGTACATGGAAACCAAGCGCGCCCGCATGGGTCACATCATTCCGAAGGAGCACTAATGGCCGGAGCAGCCCCAAAATTCAACGTCGACGCCAGCGAACTTCAGGTGGCCGTGCTGGTCACCGGTTGGCACAAGAAGGTCATGGATGGCCTTCAGGCCGGTGCCGAGCGAGCACTCAAAGAAGCGGGCAACGACACCTACGAGATCTGGAACGTGCCTGGTGCCTTCGAGCTTCCGCTGGCGGCTCAGTATGCGATCGACCAGGGCGCTGACGTTGTCATTGCGCTCGGATGCGTGATTTACGGCGAAACTCCGCACTTTGACTATGTCTGCCGAGCGGCAACCGACGGGCTAACCCGTGTGCAGCTAGACACCGGAATTCCGATTGGCTTCGGATTGCTGACCGTCAACGACGAACAGCAAGCCCTAGAGCGTGCCGGTCTGCCGGGTTCGAAAGAAGACAAGGGTCGCGAAGCCGTTGAGGCAGCAGTGCTCATGGCTAGTATGAAGTAATGGATCTGGAACTAATAATCAGAATCACCCTGGTCATTCACCTCTTGGGTTTCGCATCAATCATGACTGGCACACTTGGCCAGATCAGATCATTCAAGGATGGCGCTGTAGTTTTGCCAAGCATTCTTCACGGCGCTTGGCTTTCGCTCGCAACCGGTTTGGCTCTTGCTGGCATGCTGCCGGCAAACGGTGAAGAGGTTAACCACCTTGTCGTGGCGCTCAAGAGCGCATCGCTCACCGCGATCTTCTTTATCGCTTACACGTTCAAGAAAAAGCAGACACCACCAAAATGGGTTGTGCCGCTAATCATGGCTCTGACAATTACAAACCTGAGCCTCGCAGTCATTCTCTAGCAAGTAGAAAAAGACCCCGTCTCTTAACGGGGTCTTTTTGCTTAGGCGTTAGCCTCTCAGCGAGAATGTGAACGCAACTGAATCGCCCTTGGCATTGGTTGCAATAATTCTGTAGAAGACCGTCACGTTAGTTGCCGGCGCTTCAACCTGAACCGAGTTGCTAGCGGCTCCGGCTGCAGAGGTGACTGCCGCATAAGCGTTACCCTGCTGGCGCTCGAGGCGGTAGGTCCATTCGGCTAGGCCACCAAGATCACTGGGTCGGTTGAAGTTGACCGTAAACTGCGTAGCGCTCGTGCGTGAGGCCGTCACCGAGGTCACCGAACTTGGAGCTGTTGTTGCCACAGTTACCGAGACCACGTTGCTAGGCAATCCTTGGCCAAAGCCGGTCACTGCCAGTGCCCGATAGTTCATCGTGGTGCCTTTAGCAGGATTGCTAACGCTCCATGACAGTGCATTGACATTGGCAAAGTTTGACCAGTTCACACCATCGACCGATGACTCAAGACGGTAGTAACTGACGGCACTCGCCCCACCCAGATCGCTCGGAGCCTGCCAACGCAGTGTCACAAACGGACCCGTGCTTGCGGTTAGGTTCTGAACCGCACTGGCCTGCAAGAACGGTGTCTGCAGCACACGCCAAGAGCTCGGTGCAGAAGCACCGATTGAGTTGAGCGCAATAACGCGAACGTAAATCAAAGTTCCTGGCGCTTGCTTCTCAACCACAACAGGGCCGCCGGCAGCGGTGAGGTTGCTCATGACTGTCCAAGTTGAACCGTTTGACGATCGCTCAACCACATAACCGGTGAGCGCAACGCCACCTTGGTCAGACGGGGCGTTGAACGAAAGACTCATGGTCTGGTCTGGGTTCATTGTGAACGAGCGAATAGAAGGACTCGATGGAACGGTTGCTGGGGCTGTGATTGCAATTGCCGCAGTAGAGTCACCCGCTCCGAAGCTCGTGATTGTCGTCATGCGGTACAACCAGGTTGTTCCCTTAGTTGGGCGAGACAAAGTCGCACTAGTTGACGAACCAGAGACCGTGGTCATTTGCGACCAAGTGGCTCCTCAATCGCGGCTCACGTCGATGCGGTAGATGATGTCGGAATGGCCACCGAGATCTGCCGCGGCAGACCAGGTTGCGCGAACGAATGTCTGCGAATCAACGACTGCAAAGTTCTGCGCTGCCGATGGCTTCAAGAAAGGCATCTGAATGCTGGTAACAGAAGGCGCTGAGACGCCGAGCGCATTGGTCGCGGTCACACGCAGGTAAAGTCTCACGCCGGGGTTCTCTCGAGGAATGTTTAGCGTGTTGGTGCCGAATGGCGGAGTCGCAACGGTCGTCCAGTTAATCTGATCTACAGACTTCTGAACTGTGTAACCGGTGATTGGTGAACCACCGTTGTCGCTCGGTGCGTTGAAGCGAAGGTCGATGCTGCCGTCAGTGGCAAACGCAACTCGCGACCAAGTTGGAACAGATGGCGCAGAAGCAGCAACGGTTATCGAAACAACATTGCTGAAGTCACCCAAGCCAAATTGGGTGTTTGCTACTACGCGATACTGCCAAGTGGTTCCCTTGCTCGGGCGAATGGTGTTTGCCGAAAGTGAATTCGTCACCGTGCTAACCGACCATGTTGCTCCGGCGTCACGACTAAACATAACTCGATAGCTCGCGCTGGTTGCACCACCCAGATTTTCTGGAACGGCCCAGGCAACCGCCACCGATGAGCCGTTGTCGACAGCTGTGAAGTTGAGCGGTGCGGTCGGCTTCAAGAATGGAGTCTGTAGTCTCACCACAGAGCTGGCGTTGCTCTCACCCAAAGCGGTTATGGCATAGATCCTGAATGAAACCACGACACCTGGGTTGGCCCGTGGCGCGGTAGCGCTAAGCACGTTTCCCGCCGTTGTAGTGAGGTCTGCAAATGTGGTGCCGTCGGTTGACATCTCAACGCGGTAGCCAGTTATTGGCGAACCCCCGTTATCACTCGGCGCAGACCAGGTCAACAGAACCGAGCC
>CAZDKF010000025.1:0-9929 GCA_964505955.1 uncultured Rhodoluna sp.
ATCTGAATCCGACCCTTGAACTGTCGACCATTTTGCTCACCATGTATGACAGCAGAACCCGCTTGGCAGCTGGTGTGGCCGAAGATGTTCGCAGCCACTTTCCAGCAATCACCCTGGATACGGTCATCCCACGCTCAGTCAAGGTGTCTGAAGCCCCGTCTTATTCAAAGACCGTGATTACTTACGACGGTTCATCACCGGGCGCAATCGCTTATCTCGAGGCCGCCGGAGAAATAGCAATCAGAGGAGCGCAAAATGGCAGATAAAAAGGGTGGACTAGGCCGAGGCATTGGTGCCTTGATTCCAACGGCTCCCGCAGAAACATCGCGCCCGAGCGACATCTTCTTTGGTGGCGGAAAGCCGACCAACACCCCAGTAGACACCGATCTGGTGCCGGTGCCGGGCATGACCTTCAGAGAACTAGACCTCGACGCAATCGTGCCGAACCACAACCAGCCAAGAACCGAGTTCAACCAGGCCGACATGGATGAGCTAGTGCACTCAATCCGTGAATTTGGCGTGCTCCAGCCGATTGTGGTTCGTTCGTTGCCAAACGAGAGGGACAAATTCGAGCTAATCATGGGTGAACGACGCTGGAGAGCGTCTCGCCTAGCTGGCAAGACCACGATTCCGGTTGTCGTTCGAGAAACCGCAAACGAGAACATGCTTCGCGATGCTCTTCTCGAAAACTTGCACCGCAGCGACCTGAACCCGCTCGAAGAAGCGAGCGCATACCAGCAGCTGATGGCCGACTTCGCGATCACGCAAGAGGCGCTGTCTGCAAAAATCGGACGCTCGCGTCCGCAGATCTCAAACACGATTCGTCTTCTTAACCTGCCTGGAAGCGTTCAACTTAAAGTTGCCGGCGGCGCTCTGAGCGCCGGTCAAGCTCGCGCAATTCTTTCTGCAAAAAATGAAGAGCGAATGTTGCACTGGGCCAACAAAGCGATCAGCGAAAACTTAACCGTGCGTCAACTCGAAGAACAGATCGCTGTTGACGTTGACGGTGCAAAGAAAAAAGGTAAGACGCGACCGGGCTCAAAGACCGCCGCACTCGATGAGCTCGCACAGCTTCTCGGTGATGCATTAGACACCCGCGCGAAAATCAAACTTGGAAAAAAGAATGGCGAAATCAAAATTGAGTTCGCAACCATGGGTGACCTGTTTAGAATTCTCGACAAGTTCGGCATCAAGAGAAATCTCTAAAACAAAACGCACTATCGCGTGCGCAGAGCCGCCTCTGCAATCGAGAGGTAAACACTCGCGAGTGTTGAGCCCTCTGCGGTAATGGCCTGTGGCAGCAACGAAGTCTCGGTCATGCCTGGGCACACGTTAGCCTCTAGAAACCACACCACACCCTTCTTGTCGACAATCGCGTCGATTCGAGATAGATGACGCAACCCAAGTGCAACGTGTGCATCGAGCGCAACCTTTGCAACTCGATCTGCGACCGCACGAGTTACGCGCGCCGGAACGTGATAGTTGGTTTCACCAGCGGTGTAACGCTCCTGGTAACCGAAGCGACCCGAAAGCGGTTCGATCTCAACCGCAGGCAGCGCAATCGGCCCCGAACCCAAATCAATGACGCTGATTGCCAGCTCGGTTCCTTCGACAAACTTTTCGATGATCACAACGTCGCAGTAAACATATGCGTCGACCATCGCACGTGCGAGTTCGTCGGCTTTCTTCACCACGGATACGCCCTGCGCGCTTCCGCTGCGCGCCGGTTTCACAACCAACGGAAAGCTGATGGTTTGCGTGACTGCCTTGAGGATTCCATCGGCGTCTAATTCGCGAAATGTCTCTTTCGGAAGTGTGACAGAAGCGGGAGTCTGAATGCCGGCTTGAGATACGAGCACCTTGGCGATCGACTTATCCCAGGCAAGACGCGCGCCGTTTGCAGTTGCACCAACGAAAGGAATTCCGGTAAGCGAAAGTATGTCGCGCAGTGCGCCATCCTCGCCACTTGCGCCGTGAAGGCACGGCCAGATCACATCGGGCTTGTCTTTCTTAATGTTTGAAAGCAGGTGCTCGTCTGGTTCACGAATGATTACATCTGCACCGGCTGCGAGCAAAGCGTCGGCAACGCGTCGACCAGATTTGAGTGAGATGTCGCGCTCATGTGAAATGCCGCCAGCCAAGATTTGAAGCTTGAGTTTATTCTTTGACTTACTCTTTGAAATCACTTCTGCCTACTTTTTCTTCGTGCCGAATGTTTCTAGTAACTCTGTTTGAAGATTGATCACGTTTGCCAAACGCTTGATGCCGAGCCTGATGCGCTCAGGTGTTGGGTAGCTGTAGCAGATTCGCAAAAACTCATGACCCGATGAATCGCCAAAGAAAGCAGTGCCAGGGGTGTAGGCGACAAGCTCCTTAACCGCGAGCGGCAACATCGCCTTCGAGTCGATTCCCTTCGGCAGCGTTACCCAAAGGTAGAAACCGCCTTCGGGCTTCGTTGTCTTAAGTGCGGGCAGGTGTTCGGCCATCGCTTCGAGGGCAGCATCGCGTCGCTCACGGTAGACGCCCCTGAATGTATCGATCTGTTTCTGCCAGTCATCAACCGAGAGATACTCGCTGATCATCATTTGCGAAAACATCGACGGGCAGAGCAGGGCAGACTCCTGAGCCAAAACGATTTTGTCGCGAAGGGCAGGCGGCGCAAGAACGTAGCCGACACGGAAACCCGGAGCCAGAATCTTTGAAAACGACCCGAGGTAGATGACGTTGTCATCCATGCTTCGAAGCGCATCTGGCACGGGCTTGTCGAAATAGAGCAGACCATATGGGTTGTCTTCGAGAATCAAAATGTGTTCGCGCTGGCAGATTTCGATAATCTGCGGGCGACGCTCGTTGGCGAGGGTTACGCCAGAGGGGTTCGCGAAATTTGGCACGAGGTATAAAAACTTGATTCGGCGACCCTGCGCCTTCATTCGATCTATCGCCTCTTGCAAGGCGACCGGCGAAATGCCCTCATCGTCTGTGAAAACGTGTTCGATGTGAGCTTGATAGTGCCTAAATATTCCGATTGCGCCGACATAAGACGGGCCTTCGGCGAGAACCACATCGCCCTTATCGAGAAACAGACCGGCCACCAGGTCGAGTGCGTGCTGAGAACCCGTTGTCACAACCAAATCGTCTGGTGACGCGTGGATGCCCTCGAGCGCCATGATGTCGCGCAATTGCTCGCGCAATCCGGCATCGCCCTGGCCGCCGCCATATTGAATCGCCAGGTCGCCCTTTTTGGCCATCATCGAGTCGTAAGCCTTGCCCAGTAGTTCTTTCGGCAGGGCCGAGACATAGGGCATTCCGCCGGCGAGAGAGACCACCTCGGGTCTAGAAACCACGGCAAAAAGAGCACGAACCTCTGAAACTGAAAGGGTGTGGGCGCGCTCGGAGTAAGAGTCTAACCAGCTGTCGAAGTTAGTGCTGCGGGAAGAACTGGGCTCTGGCATTGCCCTAGCGGAGCCACTGGGCTAGGTCTTGCTCAAGCGCAAACTTGGGCTTGGCACCGACCATAGCCTTAACCAGCTGACCACCCTCGAAGACCTGCAGCGCAGGAATTCCGGTGACGCCATATTGCTGAGCGAGCCCTGGCTCTTCGTCAACGTTTACCTTGACGATTTCAATCTTGTCGCCGTATTCGGCAGAGATCTGGTCGAGAATTGGCGCAACCTGGCGGCACGGACCACACCACTCGGCCCAGAAGTCAACCAATACCGGCTTGGCGCTGTTGAGCACGTCGGCCTGAAAGCTTGCGGTGGTTACGTTCTTTGCCATGGTTATCCTCGATTTCTTGTGAAACGTGTTTTCTAGTGTTTAAACCTAGTGGTCAGACAGGTAGTGTTCTGCATCTAGCGCAGCTACACATCCAGAGCCGGCGGCGGTAATTGCCTGACGATAAGTCGGGTCGATTACGTCGCCGCAGGCAAAGACGCCCGGCAAGCTCGTGCGTGAACTGCGACCCTCGACCTCGATGAACTTTTCGTCGGTGAGCTTGAGTTGGTTTTCAACCAACCAAACTCGTGGGTCAGAACCGATGGCGATGAAGAGGCCGTCAACGGCGAGTTCACTCATGCTGCCGTCTACGGTGTTCTTTAGCTTGACGCCGGTCAGGTTTGGTGCGCCCAAAAGCTCGTCTACGGCCGAGTTATAAACAATCTCGATCTTCGGGTTGTTCAATACGCGCTCTTGCATGGTCTTTGAGGCCTTGAACGAGTCGCGACGGTGAATCAGGTAGACCTTGCTGCCGAAGCGGCTCAAGAACATGGCTTCTTCCATGGCCGAGTCTCCTCCGCCGACAACCGCGATGATCTTCTCTCTGAAGAAGAAGCCGTCGCAGGTGGCACACCACGAAACACCGTGGCCGCTGAGTTCTTTCTCACGCGGCAAGCCGAGCTCGCGGTAGGCGGCCCCGGTTGCCAAGATAACGGTCTTGGCCTCGAAGGTTTGGCCAGCGCCGGTCTTCACAATCTTGATGTCGCCCTTTAGGTCGACCTCGACTACGTCATCCAGCAAAATTTCGGTGCCGAAACGCTCGGCCTGCGCCTGCATATTGGCCATCAGGTCAGGACCCATCAGGCCATCTGGAAAGCCAGGAAAGTTTTCGACGTCTGTGGTCTTCATTAGCTCGCCGCCAGCCTCGACAGAGGATGCGATGAGCAGAGGCTTGAGCCCGGCGCGCGCAGTGTAGATAGCCGCCGTGTAGCCGGCAGGCCCAGAACCGATGATGATTACGTCGCGCAAGATTTCTCCTAGAACCGGGCGATTGCCCACAGATACAAGCCGATTTTAGCGGCGCAGTATTCCCAAAGCCTTCGTTAGAGCATTTTCAATCTCTCTAACTCGCAAAAGCTTGAGTAACAGCAGGTAAACGAAAAGCATGACCAAACCCACGGCAACGTCGACGATCAGAGAGTTGAGAATTGTCTTCATCGCGAACGAGCCTTGCGAGATTCCGCCGAGCAGTTCGAGAGTGCCCCAACCGGCGAGGCCAGCTACGACGGCGACGAGAGCAAACTTAGTGGTGCTCGCTGCGATCTTGTGCTCACCGAGCGAACCGATTCGACGACGCAAAAGCAGATAGGCAACAATCGCCTGAACCGAAACGGTAACGCTGGTAACCAGCGAAAGTGACACCACCAACCATTCGCGCGGAACCAATACAGACATGGTGAGCGAACCTGCGATATGCAACGAGATTTGAATGCAGGTAAAAATAAATGGTGTGCGCGTATCTTCTAGCGCATAAAAAGCGCGTTGCATCATGAAGACAAAACTGAATGGCAGCAAACCAATCATCAACGCAATCAAAACATTGGCGAGCGCAACCGCACCGAAATACTCGCCGATGAAAATTCTAGAAACCGGATAGGCGAGCACGATGAGAACAGCACTTGAGAAAACCGAGATGATTGAAATAGTTCGAAGACCCTGAGCCAAATCTGCCTTCAAGAGATCGACTCGATTTTCTTGAACGTGCGCCGACATCTTTGTGAAGTATGCGGTGGCGATAGACACAGTTGCAACGCTGTGCGGCAACATGAAGATCAACCAGGCGATGGCCGCGGCCGCAACGGATGCGACGGCAATCGATTCGTTTCTAGCGCTAACGGCACTCGATGCAACAACGGTCTGCACGAGTCCACCGATTTGCGTGACCAGAACCATGCCGAGTGACCACGATGCTGCCTTGAGAGCCGGGCGCAGACCGAAACCGCGCCACTTGAAGTTGAGGTTCAACTTCATGCCGATCTTTTTCCAGGCGACAAAGAGAATCAGCGCTTGCGCGATTACGCCGAGCGTTGCGGTGCCGGCTATCCATGAAACCTGCAACTGAGACCAAGACTCGACGGCTTGCCTACCGGTTGGGTCGGTGCCAAACATGACCACGTAACCAACGAGACCGGCTATGGCGACAACGTTGTTGAGCACCGGCGCCCACATAAACGGGCCGAATGCGCTGCGCGCGTTAAGCACTTCGCCGAGCAGCGAGTAGAGGCCGTAGAAGAACAGCTGCGGCAGACACCAGTATGCGAATGCGGTTGCGAGCGCTAGCTGCTCAGCGCTCCAGCCCGTTGTGTAGAGCGACACCAATACTGGCGCAGCAAGGGTTGTAGCCAGGGTCGTGAAGAAGAACACCGTGATGATGAAGGTCAGTAGCTTGTCGACGTAGCCCTTGCCGCCATCGAGATGTGCCCGCGCTCGCACAATTTGCGGAACCAGCACGGCCTGCAAAACACCACCAACGATGATCGCGTAAACGTTATTCGGCAGCTGGTTGGCAACACCGAAGGCGTCGGCCGCGTTGGTGGTAACGCCGATAACCATCGCCAGAAGAACAGAGCGGGCAAAACCGAGCGCGCGCGAAATCACCGTGCCGCTCGCCATCACCAGCGAGGATCTCACGACACTCAATCGGCAACCTGACTCTTGCGACGCTTGCTAAGCGTTCGAACTAATCCGAGCGTTCCGAGAATTGAAACGATTGCGGTAAAGGCAACGATGATGTTGGTTTCTGCATCGGCATTCACGTTGACCTTGATGAAGACCTGTTCGTTGAGTCGGTAACCGGCAAAGCTTTCAAGCCAAACCACTAGATCGACTTTGCCAACGCCGGTTGCTCGCACCGGAAGTTTTGCAGTGATCGTGGTTAGACCCGGAATCTTGACTGCGATTGCCGCCGGAATTACGAGTCGACCATTTGTCGCAATTGCGTGCACGTGCACGACAACGTCTTCGCGGTAGTCATTTTGAATACGCAAGGGAATATTTGATGAAGACGAAAGCAGGTTGATGTTCGAGCCCGGAACGAAATGAACGCGCGGGTAATCGGCGGGAGGTTCAGTTGTTGTAGCAGCCTGAGTGCCAGAACCCGAGAGCATGACGAGTGCGAGAGCAACGACAATCGAGATGAGTTTGCGAATCACTCTTCGGCCCTCGCCCACTCGATTACCTTGCGCGCCAAGCGCTTTTCGTTCTCGTGCGTTAGCTGTTTTTCGAGTTCATCGAGAGCGAACCAGCGCACGTCGACAGCTTCTTGATCGGGATCGTTTTCGATAGTGAGATACCCGCCGGTTTGCTGCAATAGAAAATGGTGAACCGTTTTCACAATCGTTTTCTCGGGCGTCTGAAACTCGTATTCGATGTCGCCAAGGTGTTCGAGAACTTCGGCAATCAGGCCGGTCTCTTCGGCGATTTCGCGCACGGCAGCTTGCTCGGCGGTTTCATTTCCCTCTGGATGGCCTTTCGGCACACACCAGTCGATGCGATTGCCTCGGTTCAATCGGCCAATAAGCGCAACTCGAAAACTGCCATCAGAATTGAGAACGAATCCCCCGGCAGATGTCTCGGCAACCCTCGGTCGAGGAGTTCCCGGCTGCCGTTCGCTCATAAAGCAAAGTTTAAGCCTTCGGCCACGCCGAAGCCTGTGGCACGATTGAAAGCATGCAGAGCATGGCCGAAGCAATAGCGAATCTTGAGAAGACATTCGAGTCGTCGTTCTTTGCCGAGCTCGGTGAGCGCTTCGCGGCGGCGGGTTACGAGCTAGCCCTGGTCGGTGGCCCGGTTCGCGACGCTTTTCTTGGTCGCCGGTCACCAGACCTCGATTTCACCACAACCGCTACCCCAGACGAGATTCTGCAGCTAATCAAGCCGCTGGTTGATGCCCACTGGGACATCGGGCGTGAGTTTGGCACCATTGGGGCGCGAATCGGTGAAGATCACATCGAAATCACCACCTATCGCGCCGATAAGTATGACCAAGACAGCCGCAAGCCAGAGGTCGCCTTCGGCAAAGACCTAACCGAAGACCTGTTGCGTCGCGATTTCACCGTGAACGCGATGGCGCTGCGGCTGCCAGAAAAGGTTTTTGTCGACCCGTTCAACGGGCTTCGCGATCTCATGGATGGCGTGCTTCGCACCCCCGGCAAGCCAGAAGACTCGTTCAGCGATGATCCGCTGCGCATGATGCGCGGTGCTCGCTTCGTTGCCCAACTCGAGTTCGAGATCGAACCCGAAACTTTTGCCGCCATGAGCTCAATGGCTGAGCGCATCGAGATAATCTCGGCCGAGCGCATCCATGATGAATTCGTCAAGTTGATGAAGGCCAAGAACCCGAGGCTCGGGCTCGAGGTTCTGGTTGACTGCGGCCTAGCCGCGCTGGTCTTGCCAGAGCTGCCGGCCCTGAAACTTGAGGTCGACGAACACCATCACCACAAGGATGTGTTCGAGCACACCCTGACAGTGGTCGATCAGGCCATCGACTATGAGAAGGATTATGGACTCGAGGGTGACTTCGTGCTGCGCTTTGCAGCGTTGATGCACGACATCGGCAAGCCGGCTACTCGCAAACTCGAACCGGGCGGCGGAGTCTCTTTTTATCACCACGATTTGGTCGGGGCGAAATTAGCCAAGAAGCGCATGCAGGCGCTGCGGTTCGACAACGACACCATCAAGGCTGTTTGCCTGCTAATCGAATTGCACCTGCGCTTCTTTGGCTACAGCGATCAGGCCTGGACAGACTCAGCGATTCGCCGCTACGTTCGCGACGCCGGTGACCAGCTGCAGCGTTTGCATGCCCTAACCCGCGCCGACGTGACCACCCGAAACAAACGCAAGGCCGATCGCCTCTCGCACGCCTACGACGACCTCGAACAGCGAATCGCCGTGATTGCCGAGCAGGAGGAGCTGAACGCCATGCGCCCAGACCTGAGTGGCGAAGACATCATGCGCATCCTTGATTTGAAGCCTTCGCGCGAGGTTGGCGAGGCCTACAACTACCTGCTCGAACTGCGCATCGAAGAAGGCCCGCTAGGCCGCGATGAGGCAGAAAAACGCTTGCTCGCCTGGTGGTCGGCAAGGTAGAGTTGTGAGGTTGCCCTCTGTGGCAACGTGCAAAACCCTCCTGTCATGGAAGTCCCATGACCGTTCTAGTCCGAAGGAGGTGGGTTAGTCATGCACAAATACGAGCTAATGGTAATTCTCGATCCAGCAATCGACGAGCGCACTGTAGCCCCAAGTCTCGACAAGTTCCTCAACGTGGTTCGCAATGGTGGAGGCACCATCGACAGCGTTGACCTATGGGGCCGTCGTCGCTTGGCATATGAAATCAACAAGAAGACCGAAGGCATCTATGCCGTCGTCAACATGACCGCAAACTCAGCAGACGTAATCGAGCTCGACCGTCAGTTGAAGATCTCTGAGGCGGTAATGCGCACCAAGGTTTTGCGCGCCGACGAAGCAGTTTTCAGCATCAAGCCAGTTGAGGTTCCTGAGGTTTCGGCCGAAGAAGCAGCTGCAGAGAAGCCAGCACGCAAGGCTCCTGCAAGGGCAAAAGCTGAGGCTAAGTAATCATGGCCGGTGAAGTTGTAGTAACCATCGTGGGAAACCTCGGAAGTGACCCTGAGCTTCGCTACACCCAGGGCGGAATTGCTGTCGTAAGTGTGAACGTCGGTTCGACCCCTCGCACATACAACCGCACCACCAACGTGATGGAAGACGGCGAGACCGTATGGGTTCGCTGCACCGCGTGGCGTGAAGTTGCAGAAAACGTTGCTCAGTCGCTAACCAAGGGCACCCGTGTCGTGGTTACCGGTCGTCTAAAGGCACCTAACGCTTACCAGAGCGCATCGGGCGAGGCTCGCGCTTCACTCGAACTAGAGATCGATGAGATTGGCCCATCGTTGCGTTACGCAACCGCAGCCATTACCCGTCGCGCTCGCGAGGCAGGCGCTGGCGCAGGTGCGGCCGGAGCCATGACCAACAACGACCCGTGGGGCGACCCTTCGAAGTCAACGCCAGCAGTTTCTGACGGAGGCTGGGCAAACCCAGGCGCCGGTTCAGCCGGCGCAGACGAAACCCCTTTTTAACCAAACTTTTTATTAGGAGTATAAAATGGATTTAAATAACGCAAGTGATGTGATGAAAAATTT
>CAZDKF010000025.1:9939-10291 GCA_964505955.1 uncultured Rhodoluna sp.
CAAATCGCAATGCTAAAAATGCGAAGCTTGCACCGGTTAAGTTCATCAAGGTTGGGCTAATCGATTACAAAGACATCGCAACCCTTCGCAAGTTCGTTTCAGACCGCGGCAAGATTCGCTCACGTCGCATCACTGGCGTCTCTGTTCAAGAGCAGCGCCTCATCGCCAAGGCCGTAAAGAACGCACGCGAGATGGCACTTATGCCATACGCCGGTGCGGGCCGCTAAGGAGAAAAAGAATGTCAAAACTAATTCTGACCAACGAGGTAACAGGCCTCGGCTCAGCTGGCGATGTTGTTGAGGTAAAGAACGGTTACGCACGTAACTACCTTCTTCCTCGCGGCTTTGCAGTG
>CAZDKF010000026.1:0-10259 GCA_964505955.1 uncultured Rhodoluna sp.
AAGTAAGCCGTCAGCGGCATGATGCCAAACTGAGCACCCCAACCAACTGCAAGCCCCCACGGGCGGCGCAATGCGAGGGTGAAATCCTTCAGAGTGAGTCCGGCTCCGAGCCCGAACATGATGATCAGAATAAATACGCGAAGAAGAGTTTGTTCAAACTCGTTCACGACTGTTGCCTGATTGGCTGTTTCTGCAGCGCGGATCAGTAGTGAATTCATGACTAGCCCCTCTTCTTCGAGATTGAAGCAATTTCTTGATTGCGTAGCTCTCGGCGCAAAATCTTGCCGATTGGGCTCTTTGGCAATTCGGTAACGAATTCAACCGAACTAGGAACCTTGTATGCGGCGAGCTGAAGTCGACAGTGAGCAATGATGTCGGCCTCGGTTGGCTGTTCTGAGCCACAGACAATGAATGCCTTAACCTTCTCGCCCTTACCTTCGTCAGGAACGCCAATTACGCCGACCTCAAGCACGCCCTTGAACGATGCGATTAGCTCTTCGACTTCATTTGGGTAAACGTTGAAACCAGATACCAAGATCATGTCTTTCTTGCGATCGACAATCGTGAAGTAACCGTCGGAGTCTCTGGTTGCGATGTCGCCGGTCTTGAACCAAGCGCCACTCATAGTGGCTTTAGTCTCGTCGGGTCGCTGCCAGTATCCGAGCATTATCTGCGGGCCGGAAGCGTAAATCTCTCCAGGTTCTCCAACCGCAGCTTCAGAACCGTCGTCTTTCACGCACTTAACATCGGTCGAAGGCACAGGGATGCCGATTGTGCCATCTTTTCCTAGCCCGCTAAGTGGGTTGAAGGTTAGAACAGGAGAAGTCTCGGTTAGACCGTAGCCCTCAACAATTGGAGTGCCAGTGACTTTTCTCCAGCGTTCAGAAACCGATTCGTGCAGAGCCATACCACCGGCAGCAGAAGCGCGAAGGTGCTTTGGTGGGCTGTCGACGAACCAACGCTCGTTCAGCAGCGCGTTGAACAAGGTGTTGACCCCGGTCATCCAAGTGACTTTGTAGTTTTCGAAGACGCGTCTCAAGTTGCTTGGTGGCCTTGGCGAAGGCACCAAGAGGTTTCGAGCACCCATGTGCCAGAAGCCAAGCAGGTTGATGGTGAAAGCGAAGATGTGATACAGCGGAAGTGCAGTTACGACTACTTCTTTACCCTGTCTCATATAGTCGCCACACATCGTGATGAGCTGAAGAGTGTTTGTAACCAGGTTGCCGTGAGAGAGCATTGCGCCCTTAGAAACACCGGTGGTTCCGCCCGTGTACTGAAGTGCTGCAATCGAGCTCTCGTCGAGCGTTGCCACGTAACCCTTTAGCTTGTCGTCAGAAAACTGCTTCGCACCTGCGACAAGGGCATCGCTAAATTTGGTGTACTTGACCGTGATTTTTGGAAGTGTTCTGCTCCAGTACTTCTGCGTCACTCTAATCACTCCCGCAACAGCAGCTGGAAAATACTCTGAAATCTTTACGGTGACAACGTGCTCGATGCTGGTCTTGGGCAACACCTCAGGCAAGCGATCAGCGAACATGTCGATTACTACAAGAGCCTTTGCGCCAGAGTCAGAGAATTGGTGAACCATCTCGGTTGCTGTGTAGAGCGGGTTGGTGTTGACCAAGACGAGACCGGCCTTCAAGATTCCGAAGGCAACGATTGGGTAGCTAAGACAGTTAGGCATCTGCACGGCAACTCGGTCACCGGCACTTAGCCCGATCACGTCGCGAAGGTAAACAGCGAAGCGGTCTGATAGAAGGTCAACTTGCGCATAGCTGAGCGAGCCGTTCATGCCATTCGGCATAACCTGCGTGAAGGCCTTGGTTTTGCCGTTGGTTTTTGCAGCAGCTCGAATGAACTCTGGGAGGTTTTTGAAGGCAACCTTTGGAAGGTCGTGGGGAACATCACTCGGATAGTGATCTAGCCATGGGCGCTTGGTCATCTTTGCTCTTTCGCCTAGGGCCAGCGAATGAGAAACCCGCGCTGGCTCGTTTGGGAAAGCATACCCGTTTTCGAACTAGTCTTCAGACCTCAAACGCTCGGCTACTTCTTTGACGGCAGATTTGGCTTTGTTGGCCGCCTCTACCGCAGATTTCTTGACCTTGGCATTGGCTTCACGTGCCCGCTTTACCGCATCCTCGGTTAGTTCTTCTGCCTTGTCGACGAGGTTTTGCGAGGCTTCACGAAGGGCCAAGGCTTGCTTTCTCATGAGGACAACCTGCGCCTTCAAGCGGGCGTTTAGCCGACCAATTGGCTCAAGGTAAGCCGCCCGGTTGTCATCCGAGGTCTTTTCAGCATCTTGGTCACCACGGTAGAGACCTTCGAAAATTGTGAGGGTTCGCTCGATGTCGTGCGACTGAATTAGATAGAGCGAGTTCTCACTAAGGCGTGCGAGTTCTTTTTTGTCGGCCGTTAAGACCTTGAGCAAGCGATCGGCAAACATGTCAACGTCGTTTGGCTCAAAGAGGTAGCCGTTGTCACCATCGTGTACCAAATGTGGAAGCGCCATTGCATCGGCTGCGACTACCGGACGACCCGAAGCCATCGCCTCCATGGTTGCAATCGATTGAAGTTCTGCGATTGATGGCATTGCAAACAGCGTGGCTCGCTCGTAGGCCTTAGGCAACTCTTCTTCACTAATGTGACCGAGGAATTTCACCTGATCTGCAATTCCCAGCTGCTTCGCTTGAGCCTCGAGCGCAGCGCGTTCTCCCCCATCGCCAACAATCTCTACCTGGGTGTTCAAGCTCGACGGAAGCTTTGCGACGGCACTCAGCAGATTGTGAATGTGCTTCTCGTAATCGAGACGACCAAGAAACAGAATTCTAGGGTGCTTGTTGCTGGTTGGAGTAGCGTTGGCAAATTTCGACGCTTCGATTCCGCAAGAAATCGCAAGCACTCCAGTTAGTCCGGCCGCGTTCTCGAGCAAATCGGCCGCGCGTCTGGTTGGGGTCGTGATGAAGTCGACTTTTCGAAGAACTCGGCCGGCGTCGCGCCAGGCTAGTTTCATCGCGGTTTTCTCGAACCACTTTGGAATAATCACCGAGTACTTGATCAGGTTCTCGGGCATGATGTGGTTGGTTGCAATGACGCGAATGTCTCTTTGCTTCGCGCTCTTGATTAGATACCTGCCCATAATCAAGTGAGATTGAATGTGTACGGCGTCAGGCTGCACTAGTCGAAGGATTTCGTCAGTCTTCTTCTTTAGTGTGAATGGCCAGACAAAACGAAGGGTTTTGTGCTGCAAAACTCGATAGCTCTTGATTCGATGCACCGTCATTTTGGCACCGTCGTGAGTCTCAACAAAGGTGCCGTGCTCAGAACTGTAGGCAGGAGCAATTATGTGAACCTCATGCCCGTGGCGAACAAGGCCGGCGGCTAGACGCTCTGCAAAGCGAGCCGCTCCGTTTATGTCAGGCGGAAATGTGTCAGACGCGATGACAAGTTTGAGAGGTTGATTCGAAGTGTTAACTGCAGCCCCGCTTTAACGATGAGACCTATTTGGTCTTGGCAATTTTACCCAAACTAACGCTTTGGCGATGCCAACTCTGGGTGAACCCTGGAAAGTAGCACCACCCCGGCAACCGCAATTGCGCCCGAGATGGCGAAACCAACGGCCACCAGTGGCGTAGCGGCTCTTCCACCACCGAGAATAGCGATGGCCACGCTCACCGCAACCAGCGGGTCAATAACCGTTAGCCCGGCAATCACCAGATCTGGCGGGCCAGATGCGTAGGCATTTTGCACAAACCAGCCGCCCAGAAACACAGCCGCAACCAAAGCGAACAGGCAGAGAATTGTGAGCCAGTCGAACTGCGACTGGTAGAGACGCTGAATGACAACCTTGGCCAGCGTCGCCACGAAGCCATAGAGAACTCCCGCACCGATTATGTATGTAAGCGGCTTGGCCGACCTGCCAGAAGTAAAGAAAAGTGCTGCGAAGACCGCAAGCAAGACGAGCAGAATAACCAATACCGCGGTGACATCCGTGTCGGTTAGAACATTCGCATCAGCAACCCCGGATGCGGTTGTAACGAAAGCGGCAATGCCGAAGGTGCAAAGCAGAATTGCAACGGTTGTTCCGCGATTTAGTTTTGTTTTGGTAACTCTTGCATTTAGCAGAGAAGTAATCACGAGAGCCAGAGCACCGATTGGCTGCACCACAATAAGCGGCGCAAGGGTTAGAGCTCCTAGTTGAAGAATCATGCCGAGGCCCATAAGCCCGAGTCCTGAGATCCACTGCGGTCGAACGATGAGTTTTCTTAACTGCCTCAGCCCGAGACCGCCACGACCATCTTTGGTCTTTGGTTTGGTCTTGCCATTCGACACCGCGTTGTTTTGAAACTGAGCTCCAAAAGCTAGAGCAACTGCTGCGAGCACCGCGAGCAGAATTGCGAGATAACGCAATTCATCTGCCGGACCAATAAAATCTTGCATAGCTCCCTAGACCTTCAGAGACAAGGCTACCTTCGAGTGGCTACGCCGGCCGCTAGGTGAATCCTGTAAATTTGGCTCATGGCCATTCGACCCATCTGCATAACTGGCAACCCGGTGCTTCACACGAGAGCAAGCGAGGTAGTCGACTTCGACGCCGAACTAGATCAGCTGGTTCAAGACATGTTTGAAACCATGGATGCCGCCCCCGGAGTCGGACTGGCCGCTCCACAGGTGGGCGTCGGCAAGCGGGTTTTCACCTACAACTACACAGAAGACGACGGCACCCACAAGCGTGGGGTCGTGATTAATCCGGTGCTTGAAATTGGGCCGGTTAGCGAAGAAATGCCAGATGACGAAGAAGAGAGCGAAGGGTGCCTTAGTTTTCCAGGTTACCGATTCGGCCTCAAGCGGGCCGAGACTGCTGTTCTCACCGGCGTCGACCTAGATCAGAACCCTGTAAGGCTTGAAGCCGAGGGCTGGTTCGCCAGAATCTTTCAGCACGAATACGACCACCTAAATGGCATCCTCTACGTCGATCGACTTATTGACGAATACAAACCCGAGGTTGAGGCAATCATCGATGCCGAAGAGTGGGGTCAAAACGGCATCACTTGGATGCCCGGTGTTGACGACTTAGACGCCTAGAAGCCAACCGCTTGCAAAAGCGCGGCAACTACAGCTGCGGCTATGACAACAACCAGAAAAGGTGCGCGAAACTTTAGCAACAGAGCTGCAAGGGCTACCGCCACCAAGCGACCGTCAAAAACAATCTCTGATTGCGCAGTCATCGCCTGAGTCGCAAGCAAGGCCGAGAGAAGCGCAACTGTAAGAAGGCTGGCAATGCGCGCTACAGCCGGCTTCTCTAGAGTTCGTTCTGGCACGAGATAGCCGAAGAATTTCCAAGAGTAGACCGCCAGCGAGGCGAGAAGTATGGCGAGAGTAAGTGTCACTGCACTTCACCCGCCTGCATTTTTGGCTTGAACAAATTGAAGCCGCCGACAATGACAGCAGCTAGTGCAGCAACCAAAATTGGAAGGCCTGGGCTTAGCACCGGAGTTAACAGAACCGCGATAATAGCCGCTGCTGTGGCCACGGCGATTGGTTGCAACGCTTTAAGTCGAGGCCAGAGCAAACCGAGAAATGCAGCGGCAGCGGCAGCATCTAAACCGAAAGCGCTCGGATCGCCAATCGACGAGCCCAATAGCGAACCAAAAAGGGTCAGCAGATTCCAGAACACAAAGACATAGATTCCGGTCAGCCAGAAACCCTTGCGAGTGTCGGTGAGATTCGATTGAGCAGTTGCAACCCCAGTTGTTTCGTCGATGTTCAACTGAGCGGCGATGGGAGTGCGCCAGCCGAGAGAACCCAAGAGCGGTTTCATTTGCAGGGCATAAAATCCGTTGCGAATACCGAGTAACCAGGCCGAGGCAATTGCTGCGGGCAGAGAAGCCACTCCTCCCGTGGCGACCACTCCAATGAAGGCAAACTGCGAACCGCCGCTAAACATCAGAATGCTGAGCAACTGGGCCTGCCAGATTTCGAGACCTGCGGCGACCGCCAAGGCGCCAAAAGAGATACCGTAGAGGCCGGTCGCGATGCCCACCCCTAGAGACATCGTCTCGACTTGCGATTTAGCCAATTTTTCTCGAATCCCTGACAACAAGATATAACTGCTCAATCGTGGCACAACCAAAAGTTCGCATCGTGTTTTCTAGCAACTCACGAACCCTGCTCTTTGAAAGCCCCAGATTCGCGGCAACCTGGTCTAGGTCTTCGGCCGAGGCAAGAGCCTCAATAATCTCGCGCTCTTCGACTTCGAGCCGAGCGAGGTTCAAAAGATAGTCGACACTGGCAACCGGTTCGTATGGATTTGCGTCTAGAAAATCGGCAAAAGGCTTCAGCTTTACATCTGCTTGGCTACGTCTTGATTTGCGAATCGCCTCTAGCAACTCTGATGCCGGCGAGTCTTGGGTTACCAACTCGGTTGCGCCCGCACGAATGCTTGCCATCAGTAACTCAAAAGTGAAATAGCTGCCGGTGATGATTACCGCAGGGATGCGTTGCGCCTGGGCACTGATGCGAGCCACCAACTCCTTGGCAAGAGAAACACCATCCATGCCCTGAAGTCGATGATCGATCACAATCGCATCGACGAGCAGTTCTGGCACTTTCTCTAGCGCCTGCAAAGCCAGCGACTCTTCGTAAACCACTTGCATGTCTTCTTGACTATCGAGCAGCAATCTGCGGCCACTTCGAATAGCCGCATCTCCGTCGATTAGAGCGATTCTGAAACTACTCAACAGACAGTTCTTTTAGCTTCGGGAAGATTGCCGAAACGGTGAAGCCAACGCCTGGCACTCTGGTTGCTTCAACAGATCCCTGGTAAAGCGCGGCTCTCTCGCTCATCGCCGTGATGCCTGCGCCGCGAATTGTCTCGGTTAGCGCTTTGCGGTCTTCTTCTGCGCTGTAGGCGAGCTCCTGCAGGCTGAGACCGCGATTGGCATTTTCAATGCCGTTGTCTTTTATCAAGAGTTGCATGCCGTCTTCAGTCCAAGAGAAGTCAACCGTCACGTCTGAGCCAGCTGGGGCATGCTTTCGAATGTTCTCGAGTGCGTCAAACGCGATTCTGTAAATCGCGAGTTCTGCGCCTTCGCTGAGTTGAAAGCGTGGACCCTCGTGCCGCAGATTCATGTTGAAACCAAGCTCACGATAGGCAATCACTAAAACCTCAAGATCATCTAACTTTGGCGGTGCAGCGGTGACCTGCTTCAATTTGTTGAGCATGTCAAAGAGCCTGCGCAACTCAGAGTGTGCCGACCTTGCCGAATCGGTTGTCTGCTGCAAGATTCTCGATGCTGAGCTGGCATCTGACTGCACCGCATAGACGCCGCCCTCAGCGATGCTGATGGTTGCCGAGATGCGCTGGATGACTAACTCACTGATGTCGCGAGCAATTTCGAATCGCTGATTTTGCTCAGCAACCTCTAGAGAAAGTCGCGCTTGTGTGCGCTGCGCTACCGCACGGTCGAAACTGGTGCCCACGTAGGTCGATCTGGTGGCAAGCAATCTTCCGAGCAGCCAGGCGAGAGCTGTGAGTGAACTGGCCATGAGCAGAGATATTGCAAAGAGTGCGAGTCGAGCCGAGTCGCTAAGCAACAAGAGGCCAAAGTCTCGAAGCATATTCGGCGACACGAAGATGGTGTTGATTGTCAACGCTAAACCGAACGCCAGAGTTGTGAAGAGCGCCACGTTTCGCTGCCACTTGGTAGCGAAGGTCGAAACGAGCATCAAGAAAATCAGCGCAATCAGCAGGCTCGCACCAGGCTTGGCGTCGAGCGATATCACTGCAATCGCACCTGACGCAACCAGGCCAATTGCTAGCCATGGCAGAACCACTGAGAAAAGAACTGCAAGGGCGAAAACAAAAGAAATCCACAAACTGGATTCACCTGAAACGAATAGGTCGAAACCGCCGATGAAGAGCAACGAAAAAGCCGAGATCAGGCCACTGGACTGCCATTTTTGCTTACTTATCCAACTGATCAAGGGTGCCTCCTGAACCTGTCATGGGGCCGAGCCATATTGGCTCCCCGGCTTGGACTCGAACCAAGAACCTATCGGTTAACAGCCGATTGCTCTGCCAATTGAGCTACCGAGGAATGCTTTCGCAAGCACTAACCCTAGCAAATCGAAAGCGGATTCGCCAAACCTATCGACTAGTAGCCGAGCTGCTTGTCTACGAGACCTACCCAGTCTTTACCTTGCAACCAGGCTTTTACGTTTTCATCGATTCGCTGACTGAAGAGCCGAACTACCTGTGCGTTTGTGTCAGCAGTGTGCGGGGTGATTATCAGATTCGGTGCGTTCCACAGTGCGTGGTCATCGGGCAGCGGCTCTGGATCTGTAACGTCAACGGCTGCACCTGCGATGACACCGAACTCAAGGGCATTCAGCAGCGCAGTCGAGTCAACCATTTTGCCTCGTGCGATGTTAACCAGATACGCCGAAGGTTTCATTAGAGAAAACCTTCGCTCATCAAACAGATATAGCGTCTCGCTCGTGAGAGCAGCCGCCAGCACAACGAAATCGGCAAGCGCCAAGAACTCATCCAAGCGATCGAAACCAACTGTTTCAGTCGCACCGGAAATTGCTACCGGGTGCTTTCGAATCACTGAAACTCGGGTATTGAATGGCGCGAGCAATGAAACCAATTCTTGGGTGATGCCTCCCCCGCCCAAAATCACAATGTGCGAATCGTAGAGACTAACGGCAAATTTCTTACCCCAGGACTTGGCGACAACTCGCTCCGGCAGTTTTCTGCCGAGTGCGAGACAGAGCGCAAGCGCGTGTTCTGCGACCGGCTGGCGATATGAGCCTTTTGCTGAAGTGAAAACCACCGGCTGTTGCAACACATCAACGAATGCGTCTACTCCAGCGAACGGCAGTTGCACCCACTCGATTTGCTTATTCGCCTCGAGCAGTTCTTTCAAGGCTTGAGGCTGCGAATAGTCGGTCCAGATAAGTGCGCCAACCTGTGAGTCAAGCGGCACGACCCGAGCGCCAGCGTCAATTACGGCCTTGGCGTACTCATCGAATGATTTTGGTTCGATGCTGACTAGGGTGCGATCAATAGCCATTAGCTGTCACCCAGTGCTCGGCGCTCGGCCTCGAGTTCTTGCAGCTGAATGCCAATCTGCCTGTGCCTTTCGGTCTCTGGCTCTTCGCGACGCAGCGCAGCGAGCAACTCGTTCTTTTCTCTCGCGAGAATTGCGCTGATGCCTCGAGAAACAACACCCTGCGCATAGACCAATAGTTCGGTTTCGTTTCTAGCCGGCAGTGGTTGGCCAGCGATTTCGAGAAGTACCGGTTGCAGCTCTGGTGGAAGCGAAATGGCTAGGGTCGGCAAAAACTCGTGCTTACCAAGCAAAGCAATTGCTCCCTCAATTGAATTGGCAACGGCAATGTGGGTGGGCGCACTGAATGCAGATTTGCAGATTCTTAGGGCAAGACCTTGGTCAAGAGCAGCAGGAACCTGAACAATCACTTCGAGCAGTTGGCGCTCAAAACGCATAATCGGATCTCGCAGGTTGATGGCCGGATACGGCGAGCTCTCAACGGAATCCGAAGGTGGCGCGTCTGCATCGCGGGCATCTTTCGGGCCCGCATCTTTGTTTCCAACGTTGTCGCGCCGCATCGAAGAGACAGATTCGTTGCGAACCTGCTTCATGGCAACATCAACCAGGGCTGCGATTTCGTTGCCGTCGAGACTCACCCAGCCGGCGAGCTCGCGAATGTAGGCGGGCCGCAAAGCGGCATCGCGAATCTGCGCGATAACGGGCGCTGCCGCACGCGCAGCCGCAACTCGCCCCTCGAGCGTGCCAAGATCAAACTTTGAAATTTTTTGCTTGATGGCGAACTCAAACATCGGTCGCTTGTTGGCAATCATCGCAACGACGGCTTCATCGCCCTTTTCGCTTCTCAAGTCGCAGGGGTCTAGGCCGTCGGGACCAACAGCAACGAAAGTTTGTGCGTTGAATTTGCTCGAGTCGTTGTAGGCGCGCATCGCGGCTTTTTGGCCAGCGGCATCCGGGTCGAAAGTGAAAATGACTTCGGCTGCCGAGTCGACAGATGCAGAAAGCATGCGGTTCAAAGTTTTGATGTGGTCATCGCCGAAAGCCGTGCCACAGGTTGCGACGGCTGTGGTCACTCCAGCAAGGTGGCAGGCCATCACATCGGTGTAGCCCTCGACTACCACAACCTGCTGATTTTTTGAAATGTCGCGCTTCGCCAAATCGATTCCATAGAGCACCTGCGATTTGTGA
>CAZDKF010000027.1:0-1342 GCA_964505955.1 uncultured Rhodoluna sp.
CGCGGTTTGGTTTTCGTGAAAGCAACTCAGGCAAGGGCTCTTCGCAACCTCGAGAACCGGGCTTGTGGTGACACCCTCTGCATCAAAGACAACGCTGAGGTGTGCAACGCCATCTACCATCCACTTTGCGTAGTCTCTCGGAGCGACCGCATTGTTTGAAAGCAGCACGGCGAAATCGAAACTATCTCGAGAATTTGCTTCAGCAAACTCTTCAAAACTGGGGAGTTCGGTCACGACTTCACCGATGCCCGACTGGCGAAGCGAGTGCACAATAAGTTCATGCGCCGCGGTATTTGCTTGCACAAAAACTTTGCGAGCTTGTCTAGCCGCCAAAATCGCAGCACCTTCACGCGAGTGGATTGCCTGAGCGCGACAGATCTCGTCGAATCGCGCTTCGAGAAACTCGGCACTCAGTTGGGGTGGCATCGCCGAATCTCGAAGCAAAACCGAATCGAGTTGCCCCAAGAGTTCTCGAGGGTTCTCTGCAGCAACAGCCTCTGCCACCTCGTCGAAGTACTCGTCGGCAATACCCCGGGTCAGCAGACCTAGCAGTCTCTCTTGCCCGGCAGTGAGTTGGGCGAGTCGCAAGGCATTAGCCGACGAACCAAATTGAACTTCACTTGGGCTTCTCCAGAGCGCTTCTTTGCTCGGATTTATGCGTAACACCATGTCGCTAAGTTTTGCCCCGATGGTGTTTTTTTGGGGCGAGTAGTGCACAGCCTGTAGCGCAGGCAGTTAGTGCTTATTCGCCCAGCAGGTCTCGCAGCGCTCGATCGAAACCGTCGTCGGTACCGGCATCCAAGCGGGCAAACAGAAGTTCAGGGTTGGCTATCTCATCGGCGGTTGGCAGCATGTCTGGGTGCTGCCAGAGGGCGTCGCGCTTCTCGCTGCCCAAGCGGTGCCCGATTTCGCGCCAAAGGTTTGCAGCCTCGCGAAGCTTTCGAGGGCGAAGCTCGAGACCAATCAGCGTGCCGAAGGTCTTCTCTGCAGGCCCACCGGTGGCCCTGCGCCTGCGCACTGCCTCGCCGATTGCGATGCTCTTTGGCAGGAGGCTGGTTGCCTGGTCGGTGACCGCGTCGACCCATCCTTCGATAAGTGCGAGTGTGTTCTCAATGCTTTCAAGCGCTCGGGATTGGTCTTCGCTTCGCGCAGCGATGAACGCACCGTTCTGAAATGCCTCTTGAAGCGCGGCCGCATCGATTGACTCCATGTCGCGGGTCAACTCTTCGATTTGCGATGTGTCGATTTTTATCTCGGATGCGTACTGAGTGATTTGGTTTATCACGTGCTCGCGCAGCCAGCGGCTGTGCTTGAAGAGTCGTGCGTGTGCTAACTCTCGAAC
>CAZDKF010000027.1:1352-4503 GCA_964505955.1 uncultured Rhodoluna sp.
CTGATCGGTTTCGACATCGAGTGCTGTGATGTAGTTCTTAATGTTCTGCGTCACGAAAGCGGCGCGCTGGTCAGAGAAAATCGGCAAGCCGATGTCACCTCCGGTTAGCACCTCGCTCGAAAGTTTTCCAAGCGATTGCCCGAGCTGCATTGCGAAGAGTGCGCCGCCGAGAGATTTCATCATCGAAGTTGCGTTGCCGATCATGCCAACAAGTTCTTCTGGAGCTGACTCACGCAAGCTTTCGCTGAGCGCTGCGCTCATGCGTTCGGCAACGGGGGTTGCCAGCGCTTGAAACAGCGGCATGGCATCTTGCACCCAGAGTTCCCTGGTTAGAAATTTTGGTTCAGCGGCGAGATCGGAAATCTGGGTAGCGCCGTTTAGCCACAGAGTTGCAATCGACAAAGCTTTGACCAGCTCACTCTGAGTCTCGAACGAGGGTGCCTCTGATTCGCTTGCCGCCAACTGGCGGGCCTGGTCGGTGGCTAGTTTCCAGTTCACCGAGCCATCGCTACTGGCCATCTGCCCCATAGCAGCTCGCAACTGTGCCATTAGCGCAGCCATTTGTGCTGGGTCACTTGGCAGGCCTGCAGCGGCAGCTAGCTTTTCGACATCCATGCCCTGAGCACCTTTTTCAAGAAACTCGCGCATGAACGCCTCGAAGTCTTCGGGGTTTGGCTGTTCGCTGTCGGCATTGTCGGTCATGGTTTCTCCTGTCTACAACGCTAATAGGCTTAAGAGGTGCCAAGACGACTTTTTGCCAAGAGCAGAATAGCCAGACGACCAGAATCTCGCCGTTCCGTTGCGGGCACATCCCTTCTCGTTATCTTTTCGCTTGGACTGGTTGCGCTCAGTTTTCTTGAAGCGCCTTACGTGATCGAGCGACCGGGTCCGGTGGTAAACGTGCTCGGCGAATACCAAGACAAGCTAGTGATCGAGGTTGTCGACACCAAAACCTATCCGACCGAGGGCGAGCTTGGGCTGCTCTCGGTGAGCATTGTTGGTAGTCCAGAGCAAACCCCAAGCTGGCCAGAACTGTTTTTTGCGTGGCTTGATCCGGCGCAGGCAATCGCACCGATTGAGCAGTTTTATCCGAAAACCAAAACGGTTGAACAGGTCGATGCCGAGAGCACGGCCATGATGGAGGAGTCGCAGCAAGACTCGGTAGCCGTTGCACTCAAAAAACTTGGCTACGAAATTCCCTCAAACATTTATATCAGTGAAGTTTCAAAGAATAAGCCTTCTTCGGGCAAGCTAGTTGCCGGCGACTTCGTGAAGGCAATCAACGGCGTCGCGCCAAGCTCAATCGATAACCTTCGAGCGATGATCGGCGAATACGATTCCAAGAATCCTCTGAAGGTGACGGTAGAGCGCGACAAGAAATCGCTGGTTTATGAACTGACACCCGTGAAAAACGACGAGGGCAAGTTTGTGCTCGGCATTTTCGTCGGCACCAAATACGACTTTCCGGTAAAGGTAAACCTTCAAGTCTCTGACATAGGCGGGCCATCCGGTGGAATGATGTTTGCCCTTGGCATCTATGACCGACTCACCCCTGGCGCGCTAACAGGTGGCAAGAATATCGCCGGCACCGGAACAGTGAACTCTGAGGGCGAAATTGGCTCCATCGGTGGCATTAGGCAGAAGATGTATGGGGCCGAGCGCTCAGGGGCAACCCACTTTCTGGCACCTGTCGGCAACTGTTCTGAAGTCGTGGGGCATATTCCCACCGGATTAACAGTTATATCGGTTAGAACTTTTGACGAAGCGCTCGTGGCAGTAGATGCAATCGCGAGCGGAAAAGACACAACGCAGCTTGGCAGCTGCTCGACCAACTAACGCAACAACAAAATAAAGGTAGAAAATGGCAACTCGCAAAGACAGGCAAGTTTCACCCGTGACGGTTTCGATCGTCATCCTCTCGGCAATTTTCTTCTCGCTGGTTGGGGCAGCGGGTGTTTATACCGATTGGCTCTGGTTTGAGCAGCTTGGCTTCAGCGGGGTATTTACGACTCAGATTGTTGCGCAGGTTGTTCTGTTTGCCGCCGCCGCGATAGTCGCCGGCACTTTTACCTGGCTCGCAGTTTGGTTGGCCATCAAAACCAGGCCTGTCTACGTGCGTCAACTAGAGGGCGATCCATTAGCCGTCTATCGCGCTCTCGCAGAGCAGCTGCGCAAAGTCGCACAAATCGTGCTCCCGATTATCGTCGCAGTCTTTGCTGGGCTGGCGGCTTCGGCACAGTGGCAACTAGTAGCCGTCTGGGCAAACAGCACCAAAACCGGTGATACCGATGCGCAGTTCGGTCTCGACGTTAGCTTCTATCTCTTTGAGTTGCCGTTCTACACATTTATTGTCGGCTTCTTTTCAACTCTGATTTTCTTTGTGCTTGTTCTGACAATTGCGGGCCACCTTGTGTTTGGCAACATTCGCTTCACCGGAAGATCGGCGACAGTCGCAAAGCCGGCGCGAATTCAGATTGCAACTACCGCAGCTGTGTTTTTGGCTGTGCAGGGTGCTTCGCAATGGCTTGATCAGTACTCAACGATGACAAGCGACGCTGGCCTGTTCACCGGTGCAACTTACTCAGACGTAAACGCCACCATCCCGAGTTTTCAGATTCTCGCGCTAATTGCTTTCGTTGTTGCTGTTCTTTTTATGGTTACCGCGGTCATCGGTCGCTGGAGAATCGCGCTTGTCGGAACCTCGCTCATGGTGGTCAGCTCAATTGTCTTGGCCGGAGTGTTCCCCTGGGTTGTTCAGTCGTTCCAGGTTGTTCCCAACGAGCGAACCCTTGAAGCGCCTTACATTCAGCGAAACCTCGACGCAACTAAAAAGGCATACGGTCTCGACAAGATCGAAATGGTCGAATACAAGGCCAAGACAGACACCGACGCAACTGCCCTTCGAGCAGACGTTGAGACAACCGCCAATATTCGTCTAATCGACCCAGGTCTGGTCAGCAGTGCTTTCAGGCAACTGCAGCAGGTGCAGCAGGCGCACCGCTTTCACAACCACCTAGATGTCGGGCGCTACCAGATCGACGGCAAGACTCAAGACACCGTTATTGCGGTTCGTGAGCTCAACCAGTCGGGTCTTGGTTCATCGCAGTCTTGGTATAACAACACGATTGTTTACACCCACGGATACGGCGTG
>CAZDKF010000027.1:4513-10025 GCA_964505955.1 uncultured Rhodoluna sp.
TGCCGCCTACGGAAACAAGAGCGAGGTCGACGGTCAGCCGGCCTTCTTGCACGGCGGCATTCCAAACGACGGACTCCTTGGCAAATTCGAACCGAGAATTTACTTCGGTGAGAATTCACCTCTCTATTCGATTGTCGGCCCAACCGCCGATGGCCCACGCGAGCTCGACTTTCCAGACAGCACGGGTGCGAGCGCAAGTTCTTACACCTTCACCGGCGACGGAGGGCCAAAGCTCGACAACTTTGTCAAGAGGGTCGCATATGCGCTGAAGTTCCAGAGTGAACAGATCCTGCTCAGCGATGCAATCGGTGACAAGTCGCAGATTCTATACAATCGCGATCCGCTGCAGCGCGTGCAGGCAGTAGCCCCATACCTGACTCTCGATAGCGATCCTTATCCTGCTGTAGTTAACGGACGCGTGCTTTGGATTGTTGACGGTTACACCACCTCGGCAAACTACCCATACTCGAGCGCCGAGAACTACAGTCAGAGCATCGCTGATTCTGCAAGCGAGCGCACTCTAACTCGCGGCAAGATCAACTACATTCGCAACTCGGTGAAAGCCACCGTCGATGCCTATGACGGCAGCGTGAAGCTCTATGCCTGGGATGAGACCGACCCGATTCTTCAGACCTGGTCAAAGATATACCCGAACTCGTTGCTTCCTGTTTCACAGATGAGTGGCGAGCTAATCAGCCACGTGCGTTATCCGAGCGACTTGTTCAAGATTCAGCGGTCGGTTCTCGGCAGCTACCACGTCAAGGATGCGGGTGTCTTCTACTCGCAGTCTGACGGCTGGATGACCCCGAACGATCCGACCGGAGCAGTATCACCGGCGAACGGCAGCACACTGCAGCCGCCCTACTACCTCAGCATGAAGTTGCCCGGTGAGACCGATACCAAGTTCTCGCTGTATTCAACATTCATTCCTCGAGCAACCAGCGCGCAGAGCCGAAACGTTCTGCGAGGTTATCTGGTGGCCGACAGTGAGGCCGGATCAGAAGCCGGAAAGATTGGCGCGAACTACGGAAAGTTGACACTGCTTAGCATTCCGAAAGACCTGAACATTCCTGGTCCGGGTCTCGTGCAAAACAACTTCTCGGCCGATAGCGAAGTTTCGAAACTGCTGAACATTTTGCGTCAGGGTTCGACCACGGTGCTAAACGGAAACCTGCTGACCCTGCCGGTTGGTGGCGGTTTGCTTTACGTTCAGCCGGTTTACATTCAGTCGACTGGTGAAACCAGCTATCCGTTGCTAAAGAAGGTATTGGTTGCCTTCGGTGACAAGATCGCTTTTGAAGACACATTGAGCGGTGCGCTTGATGTTCTCTTTGGCGGCGACACCGGAACCCCATTGCCTGATGACGGTGAACAACCGAGTGAGCCGATTACAGTGAACGCACAGATCAAGGCTCAGTTGGCAATTGCCGAGCGTGCGATTGCAGACAAGGCTGCCGCAATGGCTGCCAATGACTGGACAGCATATGGCAAGGCTGAAGCTCGACTAAACGCCGCAATCGAACAGCTTCTCAAACTACTAGGTTGAGACTTTCTCCACCCCGTGATAACTTAGACACACATCGCGGGGTGGAGCAGTTCGGTAGCTCGCCGGGCTCATAACCCGGAGGTCGTAGGTTCAAATCCTGCCTCCGCAACGAAACAAAAAACCCAGACCTAGTGTCTGGGTTTTTTGCTTGTCCCTCTGCTGAGGCTGCTGTGCAGAACTTGAGCGCACGCAATTTGCTCGCTCTAGTTTGTTGCTGTGAAAATCAAATCTCTTGGCTTGATCTGCTGTCTGCTCTTTCTGGGTCTCGGCTCCCAGTCGGCTAATGCAGAGTGCCGGCCAGCTCTTGGCTCTGGCTTTGCAACGGGTTCGGTTATTGCCGGCAATCAAGTTGTGGTTTGCGCAAAAGAATTTCAGCAGACAACCTCGGTTTCAACTTCGAAGCCAGTCGCGTCAACGAAAACAACCAAAACAACCCCTGGCAAACCGCAAACTGTCGCCCCCAAGATCAATTGCCCAACTCAAGTTCGAACCACCGAGCAGATTGTTGCGGCAACCTTGGCCGGTTGCCGAATTCCTGGACCAAGTGCTCCGCCCGCTCGCGTGGTCACGGTTAAGCCGGGCAAGCCGGCAGTTGCCGAAGCGCGCGTCTCGTCGTCGTCGCAAAGCGCTGAGGCTTCGCTGTCTCCGAGGCCGCTTTCGATAGTCGCTTCGCAGTCTGTTCTTCGGGTCGGCGAGGGTGTAGTTCTAACAAGTGATGCTGGTGAGCACGAGAAGACTGCGATGATACTGGGGCGGCTCGGCTTCGTTCGCTTCACTCCGGTTGAACATTGGTGGCTTCTCGAACCGGCTCAGAGTTCACCAGTTGCTGTCACAGCTTTTTCTGCCGCTGGAACGAAGTCGATCTCTTTGCAGGTCGTCTACTTGGCCAGTTCGCGATTTTCGCTGAGTGAGGCGTGGGTTCGCGTGGGCTTGGTGACCGCTACTGCGGCGGTCGAGGTGAAGGTTGAGAACATCGAGCCCGCTAAGACACAGAAACCAAGGGCGAGGCTTGTGTCAGCCAGTTGCGAAACTAAGCCAAGCAGCTACCGCTGTTAGAGAACTCTCAGGATGCATTCATAGACTATTCAGGTGGGGTTGCCACAATTTCTGGCAGATACCCCGTCGAAAGGTCATTGATGAATAACTACAACGGTCAATTTCTTTATGACATGCCAGTGCCGGAGCCTAAGAAGCCGACGCTCAAGCAGCGCCTTGCAAAGCGCACCACCTTGCTTTCGGGCACAGCGGCAATAACCCTCGGTGCTCTCGTTGGTGGCTCTGTTGGCGGTGCAGTCGCGATCGGCGCTTTCACTTACATTCAATCGCCAGCCCCAATTGTTGTGAACAATGCCGAGAGCGTGACCTGGGTCACTGCGGCCTCGGCTGTCGCGCAGCCATCCGTGGTCACTATCTCTGTGTCTTCGGGTTCTGAGGGAGGCAACGGGAGCGGTGAATTTCTAACCGCAGACGGTTACATTCTCACCAACACGCATGTGGTCACTCTCGACGGAGCCACCGGCGCACCCGAAATCGAAGTCAAGACTTTCGACGGCAAGGTTTACTCTGCCCGACTAATTGGCACCGACCCGACCATCGACCTGGCGGTTATCAAGATCGATGCGCCAACAACTTTTACTCCGATTGTTTTCGCAGACAGCGACAAAGTAAATGTTGGTGACAACGTCGTGGCAATCGGTGCGCCTTTGGGGCTATCGAACACCGTCACCAAAGGAATCGTCTCTGCTCTAAATCGCACAATTCAAGTTGCGTCGGCAGCGGCGCCAGACAACAACGGCCTCGGGCTTGAACTTTGGAACACCCAGAGTTCTGCACCGCCAATCAACATTGATGTAATTCAGACCGATGCAGCAATCAACCCTGGCAACTCGGGCGGCGCGCTCGTAAATGAAAAGGGTGAGCTAATCGGTGTTAACGTTGCGATTGCAACCGCCGGAAGTTCGACTGGTTCTCGAGCCGGCAGCATCGGAGTTGGCTTCGCAATTCCTTCTAACATTGCCAAGCGCGTTGCAACTGAGATTATCCAAACCGGCAAAGCGAGCCACGGATTACTTGGCGCGTTAGTTAGCGATGCCACTAATTCTGAGGCGAGTGCAAGTTTCTCGGTTGGAGCTCGAGTTGAGAAGGTCACCGTCGGTGGCGCTGCCGAGTCAGCCGGAATTCAAGCGGGAGATGTGATTGTGCGTTTCAACAACCGTGCCATAGCTTCATCTTCAGAGCTCACAGCAGCGGTCAGACAGCAACCCGCGGGGGCCAAGGCAACTATCGAATACGTTCGCGATGGCAAGACCAGCAAGATTTCGGTTACTCTTGGCAACGCAGACGACCTCGGATAGGCGCAATGAACGAAAACCAACCTGAGCCGCTAAATGGCTCAACCACTCTCTTAGAAGAGCAGACTCAGAACCTTGAGCCTGGCGATCACGAACGTTTCTCGCACTTCGTGAAGAAAGAGAAAATCGTCGAGTCGGCCGTTTTAGGTACGCCGGTTGTTGCGCTATGCGGCAAGGTTTGGACTCCTAGCCGCGACCCTCAGAAGTTTCCGGTCTGCCCAACCTGCAAAGAGATTTACGAATCGATGCCGAACCCAGATGAGCCGGCTGACAAGTAAAGCTGTGTAGATCAGCTCTCTAAATCAACTCTGTCGGGATGGCCGCGTCACCGCGCATCAGGCGTAATCCCTGAAGTGGCAATTCGGCCTTAGCGAGTTTGTGATGTTCTCTTGCACGCTGGGTAGCTTCGAGACCGACAAAATCAGAATTCACGATTCCCGCTTGAACCAGGCTCACTGTTAGCGCTCGGTCGTTGGCATCCTTCTCAACTCGCACCTCAGAGCCGATTACCTCGGCGGTTGCAGTGCCAGTAGCGTCGATGCGACGAACCGCATGCTTGCGACCGCCGATGTTGGTTTTCTGCGAAGACTTCTTGGCAACGCTGTGCCACGAGCCGTCAGAGTTCTCAAAAGAAACAAGTTTGTAAACGAAGCCAGCGGTCGGTGCTCCCGATCCCGTCGCTACCGATGTGCCGACGCCGTATGAGTCAACCGCCGCCGTCGCCAAAGCCGCAATTGAGAATTCGTCGAGATCATTTGTCACTGTGATCTTTGTCTTAGTTGCTCCAAGCGAATCGAGCAATTCTCTGACTCGGTTAACTTCAACGCCGAGATCGCCTGAATCGAGTCGAACCGCACCAAGATTCGGAGCCAGTGCGATTGCTTTGCGAACGGCATTCTCGATGTCAAAGGTGTCAACCAAAAGGGTGGTCTCCTCGCCGAAAGTTTCAAGCTGCGCCTTGAAGGCCTGCTCCTCGGTGTCGTGCAGCAAAACGAAAGAGTGTGCAGCGGTTCCCATGGTCTTGATGCCCCAACTGCGGCCGGCTTCAAGATTTGAGGTTGCGTCGAAGCCTGCGATGTATGCGGCTCGGGCAACGGCAACAGCCGCGTGTTCGTTGACTCGTCGGCCACCCATCTCTGCCAAGAATCTTCCGTTGGCCGCGGTGACCATTCTTGAGGCTGCCGCCGCAACCGATGAGTCGGAATTGAAAATCGAGAGAATTAGTGTCTCGAGCAAGACCGCCTCGGCAAAAGTCGACTCGACCGTCAGCACAGGGGAGTTAGCGAAGAAGATTTCACCCTCACGGTAGCCAGACATGTTGCCACTGAACTTGTAATTCGCTAGCCAGTCGAGAGTGGCATCATCGACCACTTTCTCTTGTCTTAGCCAAGCGATGGTTTCGGCGTCGAAGCGAAAATCCTTGATTAGTTCTAGCAAACGGCCTGTGCCGGCCACCACTCCGTAGCGTCGGCCGGTGGGCAAATGGCGAGTGAATACCTCGAATACGCAGCGGCGATCTGCTGTGCCAGCGTGACGAGCGGCCTGCAGCATCGTCAACTCGTAGCGGTCGGTAAGCAGGGCTGTTGTATTTAGCACGCTTCCAGCCTACCTGCGC
>CAZDKF010000028.1:0-728 GCA_964505955.1 uncultured Rhodoluna sp.
TCGCAGTCCCCTCGCAGCAATCTTCGTTATTGCTGCCGGGCTTATTTTGAGCGGTGGCGGCTATGCCGTTGCAACCTCAGCTGTCGAAAACACGACCGCAAACACTGCAATTTCTGCGCAGGAACAAATCAAAGAGGGCGAAAGACTCTTCTTGGCAAACTGCGCAACCTGCCACGGCGTTAACGGAGTTGGCACAGCTGCCGGCCCAACCGTAATCGGTGTAGGTGCGGCTTCTGCAGACTTCCAAGTTTCAAGCGGACGCATGCCTGGTCAGGCAAGTGGACCGCAGATGCCGCCGAAACCGGTTCAGTTTACAGAAGAGCAGATCGCAGCAATTGCCGCATATGTTGGTTCGCTCGGTGTAGGCCCAAGCATTCCAACTGCTGACATGCTCGAAGCCAACGGCGACTCTTCTCGCGGTGGCGAGCTCTTCAGGATCAACTGTGCGATGTGTCACAACGCGGCGGGTGCCGGCGGTGCGCTTACCGAAGGCAAGTGGGCGCCAACTCTAAAGGGTGTCTCGGCCAAGCACGTTTACGAAGCAATGCTTACCGGGCCACAGAACATGCCGGTTTTCAACGACGCTAACCTCACACCTTCAGACAAAAAGGACATCATCACCTACCTGGCATACATCGAGGCCAACCCATCTGCAGGTGGTTATGAACTCGCAGGTCTAGGCCCCGTTGCCGAGGGACTTTTTCTCTGGCTTTTCGGGTTCGGCTTGG
>CAZDKF010000028.1:738-10018 GCA_964505955.1 uncultured Rhodoluna sp.
CGGTTTCATCATCGCAATCACCATTTGGCTAGGCGCCAAGTCCAACTAAGTTTTCAGCAAAGGGAGCAGTTAATTGAGCGATAAGGCTATGAAGGCCAAAAAGCACGACTACGAAGCCGGTCTTGCCGTGATTTCGCCCGAAAAGATTCAAGACCCAGGACTTGAACCGCATCGCGTGAGAATGACTGACAAGAGCGTCAAGCACGAGCAAAGCGCTAATCGTCAGGTTGCTGCGTTGTTTCTACTCTCGGCTTTCGGCAGTGTGTTCTCGATTTACGCTTACTTCGCTTTTCCAATCACAGAGGATCTAGCCACCGTTCGCGCCAATAACCTTTGGCTTGGTCTCGGAATCACCCTCGGACTTTTGGGAATTGGTATCGGTGCCGTGCACTGGGCAAAGACCCTTATGCCAGATGCTGAAGTTACCGAAGAGCGCAAGCAGACCCGCGGAAGCGAAGAGGTTCGCGCTCGCGCCATCGAGATCATCAAGTTGGCCGACCAGGAATCTGGCTTTACCCGCCGCAAGCTGATTCGCCGTTCGATGTACGGTGCGCTCGCGCTTTTCCCGCTTCCGGCAATTTTCTTCTTCGGTGACCTTGGCCCGAATCCTGGTGACAGCCTTCGCCACACCATGTGGAAGAAGGGCACTCGCCTGGCGAAAGATCCAGATGGCACCCCGATCAAGGCAAGTGACGTAACCCTCGGTTCGATCTTCCACGTGATTCCAGCCGGTCTTGCGGAGTTGCACGACGACCGTCTGAATGAGAAGGCAAAGGCTGCGGTTATTTTGGTGCGCGTTAATCCTGCTGAGCTTATTGAAACCGAAGAGCGCAAGAGCTGGTCATACGACGGCATCGTTGCCTACAGCAAGATTTGCACGCACGTTGGTTGCCCGGTTGCTCTCTACGAGCAGCAAACACACCACTTGCTTTGCCCATGTCACCAGTCGACTTTCGATTTGGTTGATGGCTGCAAGGTTATTTTCGGCCCTGCCGCTCGCCCACTTCCTCAGTTGCCAATTGCGGTTGACGCTGAGGGTTACTTGATTGCGCAGAGCGATTTCGATCAACCTGTCGGCCCTAGCTTCTGGGAGCGTTAAAAATGACTGACACTTCGACAAAAGAGAAAAAGGGCACCTTCCTCGCGGGTCGCGCTAACTATCTTGACGAGCGTTTGGGTGTTGCCGGAATTCTCAAGGAGTTCGGCCGCAAGGTTTTCCCTGACCACTGGTCATTCATGCTCGGTGAAGTTGCGATGTACAGCTTCGTCGTACTTCTCATTTCTGGAACCTTCCTAACATTCTTCTTTCAGCCCTCAATGGTCGAGGTTGTTTATGACGGTGCATACGGACCTCTAAAAGGTGCCGAGATGTCAATCGCCTACGCTTCATCTCTCGACATCTCGTTTGAGGTTCGTGGTGGTCTGCTAATGCGTCAGGTGCACCACTGGTCTGCGCTGTTGTTCGTCGCAGCCGCCGGTCTCCACATGCTTCGCGTGTTCTTCACCGGTGCTTTCCGCAAGCCACGTGAGATTAACTGGCTGGTTGGCTTCTTCTTGTTCGTAATGGGTATGGCTGGTGGCTTCACCGGTTACTCACTTCCAGACGACCTGCTCTCGGGAAACGGTCTTCGCATCATCGACGGAATGATTAAGGGTATTCCTGTTATCGGCAGCCAGGTCTCCTCGCTTTTGTTTGGTGGCGAGTTCCCTGGTCACTTGGTTGTCGCAAGACTTTACAGCTTGCATATCATGATCATCCCAGCGCTGATTATTCTTTTGCTTGCAGTTCACCTCTTCATGGTCGTCATTCACAAGCACACCCACTACTCGGGTCCGGGCCGCAAAGACACTAACGTCGTCGGTTATCCTTTGGCACCGGTTTACGTTGCTAAGGCCGGTGGATTCTTCTTCATCGTCTTCGGTGTCATCATGCTGATATCTGCATCCTTCGCCGTGAGCCCACTCTGGACCTACGGAGGCTATGACCCCTCCCCTGTTTCGGCTGGTACTCAGCCTGACTGGTACATCGGTTGGCTAGACGGCGCACTGAGACTTGTTCCAAGCGGTTGGGAGATCGTTGCCCTTGGTGGAACCTGGTCATTGAACATTCTTGTTCCCCTTGTCATCAGCCTGGTGTTCTTGGCTGTCGTTGCCGCGTACCCATTCATTGAGAAGTGGGTTACCGGCGATGACCGCGAGCACCACGTGCTTGACCGCCCGAGAAACGCTCCAGTTCGCACCGCTATCGGTGCCGCTGGTGTGACCTTCTACGCGGTGCTGTGGGCTGGAGCGGCAACAGACCTGATCGCAACTCACCTCATGGTTTCTCTGAACCACGTTCTGCTAACGATGCAGATCTTGCTATTCGCAGGCCCTGTGCTCGCCTTCTGGGTGACCAAGCGAATCGCTCTAGCACTTCAGCGCAAGGATCGCGAGATCGTTCTGCACGGACGCGAGTCTGGCAGAATCGTGCGTTTGCCGCACGGTGAGTTCATTGAAGTTCACGAACCACTCGACAAGTATGAAATGTACAAGTTGGTTGATTTCAAGAGCTATGTGCCAACGCTCGCAAGGCCAAACGCTGACGGCAAGATTACGGTCTCGGCTCGCATCCGTGCATCGCTATCGAAGTTCTACTTCCAGGATCGCGTTGCACCGGTAAGTCAGCTAGAGCTAGACGAGGCAAACCATGAACACGCACCTAGCGAATCAGTCGCCGCGAGCAAGCCGATGAAGAAGCTTGCTGCTGCGCCAAAGAAGCCTGCTGCACCTAAGAAACCGGCCGCTCCAAAGAAGCCTGTTGCGAAGAAACCTGCAGCGAAGAAAGCCACGGTCAAAAAGGCAGTCGCCAAGAAGCCGGCTGCAAGAAAGACGACTCCGAAAAAGAAGTAACCAGACCTAAAGTAGATCGCCCCGCTAATCGGTGGGGCGATTTGCTTTTCGCCTATACTTTGCTGGTGCGAGATTTCGAACCGATTGGTCATCACGGCTCTGCCTACGCGAATAACTTCAGCACTGAGCAGAACTCGCAGTTCACTCAAGAGTTCAACGCCCTAACTCAGAAGTTCAAGACGGCTCAGATCGATGGTCTATCGGTAGGCAGCGCTGAAGTTCAAGCGTTAGCGAAAGAGCATTTCGATTTCTGTTCACGGTTCTGGGCACCAACCCGAGCAGCGTACAAGGCCCTAGCTCAGAGTTATCTGCTGCCCTCGCCCTACAGAGACACATACGAGCAAGTGAATGTCGGGTTGGCTAAATTCCACCATGATGCCCTTGTGCTATGGGCAGAGAAAAATCTCGACTAGTGAGCGTTTAGGCCGCGGCTGCGCTCAAACACGAAGCCGATGAGAGCAACAATCGCTAGCGGGAAGCCGATGAAGAACATCCACCAACCGACAGCCAGCGCTGCGAAACATACTGCCGCAAACAATCCGAGAAACAGTGGCCACCAGCTCCAAGGTGCGAAGTACCCGGCTTCGAAGTCGCCATCGGAGACCTCTGCATCTAGACGGTCTTCTGGAACCGCTCCCTGACGATTCGCCGTCATCTGAAGGTAGAAAGCCAAGAAAGCGCACATGATTGCCAACATCGATATGGCCGCGCTTCCGATCGGCTCAAAGCCACCCTGGTGCGTGTTGCCGTACCAAACCATGTAGCCCGCCGCGGCAGCAATATAGAAGGCGGTCAAGAGCCACATCAATCTTGCATTGAATTTCATCGCGGCTTAGCCCTTCTTCTTCGTGTCAGCTTTTGCCTCAGGAGCGGCGTACTCCGGGTGGTTTAGATCAAATGCTGGCGACTCTGAACGAACGCGAGGCATTGAGGTGAAGTTGTGTCGAGGGAACGGCGACTCTGTTGCCCACTCCAAAGAACGTCCGTAACCCCAAGGGTCGTTGAGTGTTGTCTTCACTCCGCGCTTGTAGGTGATGTAGATGTTCCAAAGGAACGGAAGAATCGAGATTGCAAGGAATGCAGAGCCCGCGGTTGAGACTAGGTTAATACAGGCGAAGCCATCTTAAGGCAGATAGGTTGCGTAACGGCGTGGCATGCCGATAACTCCGAGCCAGTGCTGAATCAAGAAAGTTGCGTGGAAGCCCACGAACAAAAGCCAGAACTGAATCTTGCCGAGTCGCTCGTTGAGCATCTTGCCGGTCATCTTTGGGTACCAGAAGTAAATGCCAGCAAACATCGCGAAAACGACTGTTCCGAAGACCACGTAGTGGAAGTGTGCAACGACGAAGTAGCTGTCGCTGAGGTGGAAGTCGAGAGTCGGCGACGCAAGAATTACGCCAGTAAGCCCACCGAAGATAAACGTGGTCAAGAAGCCCAGCGAGTAGAGCATCGGCGTTTCATAGGATATGGAGCCCTTCCACATCGTGCCTATCCAGTTAAATATCTTCACACCGGTCGGAACGGCGATGAGCATTGTCGTGAAAGCGAAGAATGGAAGAAGAACGCCACCGGTGACATACATATGGTGAGCCCAGACAGTCATAGAGAGCGCTGCGATGGCAATAGTTGCAAAGACCAGAGTCTTGTAACCGAAGATCGGCTTGCGACTGAAAACCGGGAAGATTTCAGAAACGATTCCGAAGAATGGCAGCGCAAGGATGTAAACCTCGGGGTGACCGAAGAACCAGAACAGGTGCTGCCAGAGCATCGGGCCACCGTTGGCCGGATCGAAAATGTGAGCGTCAAGTCGTCTGTCTGCACCCAGTGCGAACAAGGCCGCCGCTAAAGGTGGGAAACACATGATGACGAGAATCGAAGTCACAAGCGTGTTCCAGGTGAATATCGGCATGCGGAACATAGTCATACCTGGAGCGCGCATGGTCAAAATCGTCGTGATGAAGTTGACACCACCCATGATGGTTCCGAAACCACTTAGCGCGAGTCCGAAAACCCACAGGTCTCCACCTAGGCCCGGCGAGAACGTTGCGCTCGAGAGTGGTGCGTAGGCGAACCAACCGAAGCTGGCAGCGCCCTGCGGGGTGAAGAAGCCAGCAACCGCGATAAACGAGCCGAATGAGTAGAACCAGTAGGCAACCGCGTTTAGACGCGGAAACGCAACGTCAGGAGCACCAATCTGCACCGGCATCAAGATGTTTGCGAATGCTGCGAACAGCGGCGTCGCAAACATTAGGAGCATGATGGTGCCGTGCATTGTGAAGAGCTGGTTGTACTGCTCTTTGGTCTGAACGATTTCAAGGCCCGGAGCCGCGAGTTGCGCACGGATTACCAGCGCCATAACACCGGCGATTAGAAAGTAGATGAAAGAGGTAATCAGATAGAGGTAACCGATTTTCTTGTGATCGGTGGTCGTTAGCCAGTCGACGACGATTCTTCCCTTTGACTTCTTTTGCATTGACGCCGAAGGAGCGGTTTTAGTTGCGGTCGCCATGATCTTTATCCCTTGCTGCCTGAGCCGTTACCAGGAAGGTTCTGGTTGCGGTCGTAACTGTCGTCTAGAAGCCCGGTGTTGCCCTTGGCGGCCAAAGCCGCCATTTGTGAATCAAACTCGGCTCGCGAAACCACTTTCACGTTGAAAAGCATCATCGAGTGGTATTCGCCACAGAGTTCGGCACACTTGCCCTTGTAGGTACCTTCTCGCTGCGGAGTAAAGTACATGAAGTTGGTCTTGCCAGGGAAAGTGTCTTTCTTATACAAGAAATCAATCACCCAGAACGAGTGCACGACGTCGCGAGAGGTCAACTCGATTTCAACCGAAGTGTTTACCGGCAAATAGAGGGTGGGCAGAGCGGCTTCGCTGCCCAATTCACCGTCAAACTGTGACTGGATGCCGGTCTCGAAGACGTTGTTGTCCTTGTAGTTGAAGTCCCAGCTCCACTGCTTTCCGATGACCTGGATGTGCAGTTCTGAGTCAACTGGCTTCTCGATTTTCTCCATCGTGTCTGCCGTAAAAGCAAAAAATCCGATAACCAAGACCAGTGGCACAACCGTGAACAGGGCCTCGACCGGGTTGTTGTAACGCATCTGCGGAGGCATTGTGTTGTCGCCCTTGCGGCGGCGGTAGACGATAACCGCGTAAAACATTAGGCCCCAAGCAATCAAACCAACGGCCCAGAGAACAATCCAAGAACCGTTCCAGAAGTTGACGATCATGTCGGTGTGGTTTGTAACGCCTGGCTCACCGGGCAAGAATCCTCGGGAGAATTCGTAGGAAGAACATCCGGATAAGACCAAAATGAGAGTTGCTGCCAGAGGCAACGAAGCCCATCTAAACGCATTTTTGCGACGCACAATTCGCCCTTCAGGTGCAAAACGATTACTTATTTATCCTACGCTCCGTCTTGCCCCGAACGGGCTGAAAACGCCGAAAAATCAAAGGTTAAAGCAGAAATCCGGCCTCATTTGGAGGCCGGACATCCGTGAAAATTAGTTGAACGAACTACCGCACGCGCACGAGCCAGTTGCGTTGGGATTGTCGATTGTTAACCCCTGCTTCATGATGGTGTCTTCGAAGTCGATTGTCGCTCCAACCAGGTAGTTTGCGCTTTTTTGGTCAACGACAACCTCTAGTCCATCGAAGTCGCGAACCAGATCGGTGTCGGTTAACTCTTCATCTGGAAAGAGGTCGTACTGGAAACCAGCGCAACCGCCCAATTTGACTTCAATGCGCAGACGCACGTCGTCAGCTAGCCCCTGAGCTTGAAACAGAGCCTTGACTCGATCGCGAGCGATATCGGTGAGGGTTACCTCGTGGCTTAGTGTGTCTGACATGAAATCTCCTCTGTAAAGACCCTTAGACCTAAAGTTTAGAACCTAGTTGACCCTCAGGTCATTCCCTTTAATGAGAAACAGGCTTTCGGCAACCATAGCCCCGCGCAAGGTGTCAACGTGCACCGACTCGTTGGGGCTGTGCGCCCGAGAGTCGGCATCTTCGACACCGGTGACCAAAATCTGAGCACTAGGAAAAACTTCGAGCAGGTCGGCAATAAACGGGATGGAGCCGCCAATGCCGATGTCGACGCTTTCGTTGCCGAAAGCGGCCGAAAGGCTGGCTTCTGCGAGCTTTTTTGCCCAGCCGGCAGAGTTTGCCTCGAACGGTTTGCCGAGCTCAACTTCGCCATAGCTCAGCTTCGCGCCGAAAGGAACATGGCTTTCGAGGTGCGCGCGCAGCAGTGCAAGCGCGTCCTTCGGCTCCTGGCCCGGTGCGATGCGCATGCTGATCTTGGCCTTCACCGAAGGAAGCAGGGTGTTTGACGACATGGCAACAGACATGGCGTCGATTCCGATGACTGTTATCGAGGGCTTGGTCCAGATGCGATCGAGAATTGAGCCGGTGCCGATGGCCGATACGCCATCGAGCAGCCCGGAGTCGATTCTCAGCTGTTCCTCTGTGAAATCGAGATCGGCCGCTTTCGAGCTGTGCAAGCCCTCGACGGCAACGTCGCCTGCTTCATCGTGCAGACTTGCAAGAAGTCGCAGAGCGGCAGTCATGGCGTCTGGCACGGCTCCGCCAAACATTCCTGAGTGAACGGCGTGATCTAGGGTCTGCACCTCGATTACCTGCGAGACAAGGCCTCTCAGCGTTGTGGTTAGGGCTGGGATGGTGGTTGTCCAGTTGGCCGAGTCAGCGACGATAATCACGTCGGCGGCAAGCACATCCCTGTTTGCTTCGAGAAAATTGCGGAAGGTCGGCGAACCCGCCTCTTCTTCGCCCTCAATGAAGATGCTCACGCCGACTTCGAAGTCGTTGCCGAGAGTTTCGACGAGTGTCTTGATGGCAGTGAGGTGGGTCACGATGCCGGCCTTGTCGTCTGCCGCTCCCCTGCCGAAAATGCGACCATCGATCAGGGTCGGCTGAAACTCGGGAGTGTTCCAAACGCTTAGATCGCCAGGCGGCTGAACATCGTGGTGCGCATAGAGCAAAACCTGCGGGCGACCGTTTCGCGCTTCGCGTCGGGCAACAACGGCAGGAGCACCAACTTTACCGTTGGCCTCGGCCCTTCTGATTTCAACCAGCTCAAAGATTCCGGTCTCCCGAAACAGAGCGGCGACAGCTTCAGCGCTCAGTTCAAGTTGCTGGGCGTCGAAGGCATCCCAGGCGATGCCTGGTATTCGAACCAGATCGCCAAGGTTGGCAATTGCCACTGGAAAAGCAGCTTCTATCTTCTCTTTGACCAAAGCGACCGAGATGCTGTCGTGACGAAGTGAATCTTCAGGGATGTTCATACGGGTAATCTTAAACGCAGAACGACATAAGGATGCGCATGACCGAGAACCAAGACTTGCCGGCAAAAAAAGGCAAGCCAACCCCAAGCCGCAAAGAGCAGGAAGCGGCCAATCGCAGACCTCTCGTTGGTGACCGGTCAAAAGAGGGTCGAGCAGCCGAGCGAGCCAAGCTTGCTGAGCAACGTCGAATCTCCCGCGATGGAATGATGCGCGGCGAAGAGAAATACCTGCCGAGTCGTGACCGCGGCCCGCAGAAGAAATTCGCCCGCGACATTGTCGACTCACGTTTCACCGCCGGTGAACTGGTAATGCCGTCGATGTTCTTGTTTTTGATCACAACCGCAACGAACATTTACGAATTGCAGCTGCTCAGCCTCGTGCTCATGTGGGGTCTATTCATTGTGGTGATTATTGATGCGCTCATTATCGGCCGCCGAGTAAAGAAACTGATGATTGCCAAATACACCGAAGCTAACGTCGAAAAAGGCGTCGCTTGGTATGCCGGAATGCGTTCTCTGCAGATGCGACCGATGCGTCTGCCAAAGCCTCAGGTTAAGCGCGGCCACAAGCTTTAGTCTTAGCCGGTTACAAAGGAGTAAACCTTGGCAAAAGAAACCATCAAGCTGACAGACCTGATTCCTCAGGTCGTCAATGACGTTGAGGCGTTGAGAGCAACCTTCGGCGCTTTTGAGACACACTCAAGCCAACAGGCAGAGCTCTCAAAGGTTCAAGAGGTGCTAACCGAATTGGTTCAGCGTCTCGATCTAGACAAGCCATACTTTCACCCGAGTTACGCGGCTCAGATGCTCAAGCCTCCTCACGCGGTTGCGGTTGCGGCACTTCCAGCCAATGCAGGGATGCACGTCACAGCATTCGTACTCTTGGTCGCCATGAACATGCTCCACCAATACCTGCTTCCTGTCTCAAACCTTCCCAATATCATCGGTCTTGCAACCGAAGAGATTACCTCACGTGAGCTGATTCGTGTGGGAGCAATTATGAGCCTTTTTGGTGCTCTCTTTTGTACCCTCATGGTCTATACCTATTGGAGCTGGATAGGCTTATTTTAAACCACTAAGAGCTG
>CAZDKF010000029.1:0-9906 GCA_964505955.1 uncultured Rhodoluna sp.
GGCGTCTTGGTCATCTGGCCACGGCGCGGGCTGGGCACTCTATGCAGAGCGCTTGATGGCAGACCTTGGCTTCTTGGATGACCCGGGCGACCGCCTAGGCATGCTCGACGGTCAGCGCATGCGCGCCGCTCGCGTTGTGCTCGACTTGGGCGTGCACCTGGGTAAGCCGAGACTAGACGGCACCGGCAAGTGGGACTTCGACTATGCGCTCGACTTTATGGGCAAGAACGTGAACATGAGCAAGGAATTCGTGAACTTCGAAGTGCACCGCTACTTCGGCTGGCCAGGCCAAGCGCCGAGCTACAAGATCGGTCAGCGCATCTGGGAACAGATTCGCGACGAGTATGCGGCACGACGCGTTGGCAGCTTCGACATCAAGGAGTTTCACCGAGAAGCTCTAAACCTTGGTGGGCTGGGTCTAGACACCCTAAAGAAAGCTCTTCTTGGTTAGCTAATCCGTTTGTCGTTCGCCAAGCTTCAAGTCGAGGTCGGGAGTTACAACTCCCGGCCTCGTCGCAGTTAAGCGCAACAAGTAGCGCTCTTGCTTGGGCGCAATAAGTTTGATGCGACCAACATTGGTCGATTCGATGGAAGCCACGGCAATGTCGAGCAAGTGAGCAAGTTCGTGATCATCAAACGGATTTTCGTCAATCAGAGTCACTTCGATTGATCGCTGTCTTGCAGCTGCTACCGCTGCTCTCATATTTGGTGTCACAAGTCGACCGCCCGAAATTTCATCCTCTAGGTTTTGCGCCAATACGGATACTTTTGATCTCTCGCTTCGGCTCAACTTTGAACCCTTGGCAATTTCTCTCAGAGTTGGAACGGCTTTTTCAATCGCTTCTGTTACTCGGTCGCGGTGCTCTCGCCGTGCTTGCTCCGCCATTGCGGTTGTCTTTATTTCGGTTTCCTTGAGCGCCTGCAACCTAGAAATAGTTTCACCGGTTCGGTTTAGGCCAGTTGAAATGGCCAGGGTTGCGACAACAAGCATCACGGCACCGGCCAACCCGCTGCGCGAAACGAAATCTAGGCCACCCCACAAAACAACCTGAAGAACGAGAATCACGGTTCCGGCGATTGCTAACTTGATCTGCTCACGAACAATCATTGAACCGAATAGCAAGGCTAATGCGGTGACATACCAGGTGTCATAGTCGCCAGTAACCGGACCGATGTGAGTGACGTGAAGAACAATCGGAATGTAGATGGCAGCTGCGACGTTGAGCCAGGCCGCCCAATTGCTCATGCGATCGACCTTGAACGCCAGGGTGGTGATTAGAAGGCAGACCAGATGCAGAAGGTTGGTCGAAATAGCCCACAGGTAGTTATTGAAATTCTCAAACCTCAGGGCCCCGACAAAATTCAGGAAAAAACCAAAAGTAATCGAAATGAATGCCAACCAGCGGCGCGAAATCTTAATCATTCTTTGCCCACTCAAAGACCCAGGTTGTGCCCTCGCCGGGCGAAGTCTGCAGGTTAACCTTCACTCCTAAGCTCTCTAGGCGTTGAAAAATGGCAAGTCTAACGCCGAGACGATTCTTGGGAACGCTTGACATTCTGAAGCCCACTCCGTCATCAACGATCACGATTTTGATCGAATTTCGCGAAGAACTGAGCACAACCTTGCGAGTTAGTGCGTTTTCTGCGTGAACAATCGAATTGTTTAGAGCTTGAAATGTTGCCTCTGCGGTAGCGACAGCAACCTCATAGGGAAGCTGCAAGTCGACCGGGGATTTGACCTTGACCTGAACGAATGTGCTGCGCCTATCGATGGCAGCCTTGAGGCTCTCGAAAAACGCCTGTGATGACAGCGTTTCGCGCGCCATCGGGTCGCGCGCGGCCTCGCGCTCGAGTCTCATAATCGCCTCGTGGGCGGCCTTGGCCGCCGCCGCTCGTTCACGTTCAGAGTTAGCATCGGCAGCGGCATCAAGCGAGGCAATCACTGTGTCGTGCAAAATCGAGTTGATCTTGGTTCGCTCGATTTGCCTAACATCAAGAAAGGCGCGTTCGAGCCTCGCGGCCGACAATGATTCAAATTCGATGTCGACCTGAGCTGCACGATGCCGCAAAAACATAACTAGCAAACTCACTGAAGTTGAGAAAAAGAAGCTGTAAAGCGAATCTTCCAAGGCGATTTTAAAGCTTTCGCTAGCGCCAAACGGTGAGATTCGAACTATGAGCCACACCAGGGGCATGACAACCAAAAATACGAGTGCCGTATTTCTCTTGAATGCACCCGTTGCGGCCAATGATGCAAAGCCGACCGCCCACCAGACCCACGGTTTGTAGTGAGGGGGTAGGTTCGTTGGGTCAACTACTTGCAGCGGCCAGAACACCATGGCGGCAAGAGTGGAGAAGATAATTGCTCGATACCAAAAGCGCATGCCACCAAGCCAATAGGCTGCGATAAATGATCCGGCCAATGACAAGAGAATTGCCGACAAGAATGTGTAAAACCAAATCTCGTTTAGCATCGGCAACTGTTGAAAACCATTGCGCACGACATCGATCGAGAGCACAATTGCGGCCACAGCGAAAATCTTGGCGAGAAGTTCATCGATTCGGCCAAGGGCGATTGGCGCGGGTGCGATTGCTTCTGCTTTTGACATCTGAAAAAGACTAGGACAACCCCCAGACACGAAGGGCATTGAAACCCAGTTGTTACTTTCGAACCAGCGAAACAACCGTTTCTACGTGGTGAGTGTGAGCAAAAAGGTCGAAAGCGCGCATGCTGGCAATCTCGTAGCCGCCAGCCAGAAGGGCCTTCAGGTCTCTGGCTAGTGCAATGGGGTCGCAGGCCACATAGACAATCTGCTGCGGAGCTAGGTCAACCAGAAGCCCAACAACTTTGGCACCAGCACCAGCGCGAGGAGGGTCGAGCACGACTGTCGCATCTTTGAATGAAGCACCCTGCTGCATGGCTCGTTGCTGATCTTGCAAGAAGCGGTCGACCTGGGCGCAAACGGCTTTGGCTTTGGGCATGTCGGCGATGTTGAGAGTTGCATCTTCTGTGGCGCGTTTGAAAGCCTCGACCGTGGTGACCCGAGTTTCGTTTCCAAAGCGCGAAGCGAGTGCGCTCGCGAAAAGACCAACGCCGCCATATAGGTCGAGGTTGTTTGCCGACTTATTGAAACCGGCATCGTCAATCATGTCGAGAACTGTCTTGGCCAAAAGTTCGGCGGCTTTGCGGTGCACCTGCCAGAAACCGCCGCCAGAAATTCTGAATGTGCGACCGGCAGCGCGCTCAACCAAGCGTTCGTCGCCCTTGATTTTTTCGTCGACCTTCCACTGCAGCTGCCCGGTGTTTGAAGCGGCGATGTCGATCTTTTTTACGCCCGACCAATTCTTTGCGTGAAGCGCTGCCTCGCGAATTTCTTCAGTGGCGAGCGGCAGATCGCGCACCAGAACCACATCGTGACTGCGCTCCATGTATGGGCCGGCGTCGCCGAATTCGTTTACGTGCAACTGAACTCTCGTGCGGTAGCCGAGACCATTGTTTTCGTCGTCGCCCTCGACAGCTTCGACTTCAACTCGACGCTCGATGCCGGCCATGCGCTGCAGGGCCTCTTCGATAACGTCGGCCTTTAGCTCGCGCTGGCGAGCCAACCGGATGTGCCCAAACTCGGCACCACCGGCACCGCCAACCCCGGCTTGATCCCAAACGTGTTCGACACGATCTGGAGAGGTGTTCAATATCTCTTGCGGCTCGGCTCTGCAGAAGGCTCCCCCGCGATCTTCGTAAACCAGAGCGCGCACCTTTTCACCTGGCAATACGTGCGAGACGAAAACCACACGACCCTCGTGACGAGCCACGAAGATTCCGCCGTGTGCAACTTTTTCGATGTCGAGTTCGAGCACGCGACCTAGCCAATTGGTGTCTGTATTCACTAGACAAGTGTGCCAGAGTATTTTCATGACTCGATTGGTTCTGGCAAGCACTTCACCCGCGTCGCTGACCTTGCAGCGCAACGCCGGCATCGCGCCAATCAAAATCGCCCCTGGCGTCGACGAAGACGCTGTTGCAGCTAGGGCCGACGCCATGGGTCTTATCAACAACACCGCAGACATGGTGCACGTTCTCGCAAAAGCCAAGGCCGAGGCGGTTTTGAATCACACGGATGCCTTCGGCAAACTCATCATCGGCTGCGACTCGTCGCTCGAGTTTGACGGACAGTCGCTCGGCAAACCGCACGACCCCGAGGTGGCCCGCGAACGCTGGCGCCGTATGCGTGGCCGAGCCGGCGTTCTGCACTCTGGGCACTGGGTAATCGATAACCGCAACCCGAGCGAAGGCGTTCAACCGCCGGCAGCCGGCCGCACCGCCAAGACCATCGTGCACTTTGCCGATCTGAGCGACGCCGAGATCGACGCATACGTGGCAACCAGCGAGCCGCTCAAGGTGGCCGGCGCTTTCACGATTGACAGTTTGGGCGGGGCATTCATCCGTGCGATTGAAGGCGACCCGCACACCGTAATTGGCCTCAGCCTGCCGACGCTACGCGACCTGGTGATTCAGCTCGGGGTCGACTACCCGAGTCTCTGGAACCGCCAAGCAAACTAGCCAGACTCGGGGCCTTTAGAGGTTTTTCTAATGAAATCGCCGTTTTGTTGTAAAAAACTGCCAATAATCGCCCCTTTTTGGTCAATAGGCTTGAGGGTATGACTGCCCCAGCCAAGAAAATCACCAAGGTTCTCATCGCCAACCGTGGCGAAATCGCAGTTCGCATCGCGCGAGCAGCCAAAGACTCTGGCATTCTCTCTGTCGCTGTCTATGCCGACCAAGACCGCGATGCGATGCACGTGAAGCTCGCCGATGAGGCCTATGCCCTGCACGGCACCACCGGCCCTGAAACCTACCTGGTAATCGAGAAGATCATCGGCGTTGCTCGCAAGTCTGGCGCAGACGCGGTTCATCCGGGCTATGGCTTCTTGGCAGAAAACGCAGATTTCGCCCGCGCGGTTATCGATGCCGGCCTAATTTGGATTGGCCCATCGCCAAAGGCAATCGAACAGCTCGGCGATAAGGTTTCGGCTCGTCACGTTGCAGAAAAAGTTGGCGCACCACTCGCACCCGGAACCATCAATCCGGTTGCCGGTGCAGAAGAAGTTCTCGAGTTCGTTGCACAGCACGGATTGCCGGTTGCCATCAAAGCGGCGTTCGGCGGCGGCGGTCGAGGAATCAAGGTTGCCTACAAACAAGAAGAAGTTGCCGAACTGTTTGACTCGGCAACTCGTGAAGCAATCGCAGCATTCGGTCGCGGCGAGTGTTTCGTCGAAAAATATCTCGAGAAGCCCCGCCACGTTGAGACCCAGTGTCTTGCCGACGCTTACGGAAATGTGGTTGTAGTTTCAACTCGCGACTGCTCGCTGCAGCGTCGCCACCAAAAACTCGTCGAAGAAGCACCAGCTCCTTTCTTGACCGAAGATCAAGTCAAGCGTCTCTACGATTCGTCGAAAGCAATCTTGAAAGAGGTTGGCTACCAGGGTGCCGGCACCTGCGAATTCTTGGTTGCGCAAGACGGAACCATTTCGTTTCTCGAAGTGAACACCCGCCTGCAGGTTGAGCACCCGGTTTCAGAAGAGGTAACCGGTCTCGACCTTGTGCGCGAGCAGTTCAGAATCGCCGAGGGTGGCGTTCTCGATTACGCAGACCCAGAGGTCAAGGGTCACAGCTTCGAATTCAGAATCAATGGCGAGGATGCCGGGCGCAACTTCATGCCAGCGCCCGGGCCGGTCAAGCTGTTCAAGGCACCTAGCGGCCCCGGAGTGCGCGTAGACACCGGTGTCGAGTCTGGCGACGTGATCAGTGGCTCGTTCGACTCGATGATCGCAAAGTTGATTGTCACAGGCGCTACTCGCGAAGAGGCGCTCGCTCGCTCACGTCGAGCGCTCGAAGAAATGCGCGTCGAAGGCCTACCGACCGTGCTTCCGTTCCACCGAAAGATTGTCAACGAGCCTGCATTCATCGGCGACAGCGCAAAGAACAAATTCGGCATTTACACCCGCTGGATTGAGACCGAATGGAACAACGACATCGCGGCCTATACGGGCATGCATGAAGAAGAAGCCGTTTCGGGTGAGCGCAACAATGTTGTGGTCGAGGTAGACGGCAAGCGCATCGAGGTTTCCCTACCGCAACGAATTTTGGCAAGCGGCCAGGCAGGTGTGCATGCCGCTGCACCTCCGAAGCGCAAGGCTCATGGCACTGCGAGCGCGGGTGCGAGCGAGAAGGTCTTGAAGGCTCCGATGCAATCGACAGTTGTCAAGATTGCGGTTGCGGTTGGCGACACGGTTGCCGAGGGTGATCTGCTGATTGTGCTTGAGGCCATGAAGATGGAGCAGCCGATGACAGCGCACGTTAGCGGTGTCGTGAAATCAATCTCGGCCGAAATCGGCGTGACGATTGCCGCCGGAACCTTGCTGCTCGAACTCGAGTAACGCTAGCTCTGGGGCCGACAGAGTCGGAAATCTAGTTTTGGGGAATGTGCAGCGCTCGCGCCGCATCCGTGATTGAACCGGTTAGCGACGGATACACCGTGTAGGTCTGCGCAACATCGTCAACCGTCAAACGATTTTCAATCGCGAGCGCGATCGGGTAAATCAACTCGGATGCCTTCGGCCCAACCACAACTCCCCCGATGACGGTTCCGCCGGTCGAGCAAATCAACTTGATGAAGCCATCTTCGATGCCCTGCATCTTTGCCCGCGGGTTTTCGTCGAAGGCAATCTTGTGCACGAAGCCGTTTACCTTGCCCTCGTTGAGCGCGGCTTCAGACCAGCCAACCGAAGCGATCTCAGGTGACGTGAAAACGTTTGACGCCACGTTGCGAGTGTCGGTTGGTGCCGCGATGTCGCCGAGCGTGTGAAACACTGCCGTTCGGCCCTGCATTGCGGCAACCGATGCCAGCGGAAGAGCGGTCGAGCAGTCACCCACGGCATAAACGTTGGCTCGCGAAGTGCGGGCAACCTTGTTGGCAACTATGTGGCCAGACTCGGTTACTGCAATCTGCGCATCCTCGAGACCTAGGTCTGCCGTGTTTGGAATTCCACCGACAGCCATCAGACAGTGTGAGCCTTCGATGACACGACCGTCTGCGAGGGTTACCTCAACGCGATCACCCTTGTTCACTACGCTTTCTGCGCGCGACTTTGAAATGATGTTCATGCCTCGACGCGTAAAGACGGTTTCAATCAAACTGGCGGCATCCTTGTCTTCACCAGGTAAAACCATTTCGCGTGACGAAACCAAACTCACCTTGCAGCCGAGCCCGTTGAACGCCGACGCAAACTCTGCACCGGTGACACCCGAGCCAACCACAATCATGTGCTCTGGCATTTCGGATAGGTTGTAGAGCTGCTTCCAGGTGAGAATTCGCTTGCCGTCTGGCTTCGCGCTAGGCAGCTCTCGCGGAGTTGCGCCGACAGCAACAATGATCGTCTTGGCAGCTAGGCGTTCTTCTTTTCCGGCTGCGTCGGTTGCAATAACAAAGTGGTTGCCGTCGAGACGACCGGTGCCGTTGATGATTCGCACGCCGGCATCCTTGAGGTTCTGAAGCATGTCGCCAGACTGGGCGTCGGCGATTTCGCGCAGGCGGCGGTTGACCATGCTGAGGTCGATTTCAACCTTCGGGGTGATTGCCTTGCCGTCGGCCGAAAAGCGAATTCCGAGCTCGGCAGCCTGGGCAACCGACTGGGCAGCATCGGCTGTGGCGATCAAAGTCTTTGAAGGAACCACGTCGGTCAAGACCGCGTTGCCACCGATGCCATCTCGCTCGATTAGGGTCACCTGTGCGCCCAACTGGGTGCCGGCTAGGGCTGCTTCATAGCCGCCAGGGCCGCCGCCGATGATTACGATGCTGGGTGGTTTTGGGGTGGTTTCAGTCACGCCCTCCATTCTGCCAGCCTGCCGCCACAGTTGTCGCGATTAGGCTTGACGGCATGAACCCATTCGAAGATTCAGAGGCGAACCCATTCGAAATTGCAAACTCAGCCGCGAGCGTGATTGCAGAGAAAACCGGAGTCAAACGACACGACATCGCTTTGACCCTCGGCAGTGGATGGGCTAAAGCTGCCGACCTAATTGGTGAAACGGTTGCAACCATCAAGGCAACAGAGGTTCCCGGATTCTCGGCTCCAGCGGTTGCCGGCCACCTGCCGACAATTCGTTCGATCAGATTGCCGAACGGCAAGCACGCTCTAGTGCTCGGTGCCCGCACTCACTACTACGAGGGTCACGGCGTTCGAAGAGTTGTTCACGGTGTTCGCACTGCCGCAGCTGCCGGCGCAAAAATCATGGTGCTAACCAACGGATGCGGCGGTCTCAACGAAGCATGGCCCGAGGGAACCCCGGTTCTGATCAGCGACCACATTAACCTGACTGCCGATAGCCCTCTTGAAGGCGCAAACTTTGTTGACCTAACCGATCTCTATTCGAAGCGACTTCGCGACATTGCGAGAACAGTAGACCCAAATCTCGACGAGGGTGTCTATGCACAGTTTCGCGGCCCACACTATGAGACCCCGGCAGAAGTTCAAATGGTGAAGCACATGGGTGGCCACCTGGTTGGCATGTCGACTGCTCTCGAGGCAATCGCGGCACGCGAGGCCGGCATGGAGATTCTTGGAGTTTCACTCATGACCAACCTTGCTGCAGGAATTCAGAAGCATCCGCTTTCGCACGCCGAAGTTTTGGCGGCCGGCAAGGCGGCCGAAGAACGAATCAGCGCCCTGCTCGCCGAAATCGTCGTCAAGCTCTAAACCTTCGCGCATGAATCTCGACGAACTTCTGCTGGCCGCAACCGCTTGGGCCGAGCAAGATCCCGATGCCCAGACCCGCAGTGAGTTGCTTGCTCTAATTGCCTCTCGCGACGAGGCAGCGTTGCTTGATCGCTGCGGCAAGCGCCTTGCATTTGGCACCGCCGGTCTCAGAGGCGAGCTGGGAGCTGGCCCGAACCGCATGAACCGCGTGCTGGTTGCTCAGGCGGCAGCTGGCCTGGCCGAATACCTGAAGAAGAACTTCGATCGACCTTCGGCAGTTATCGGCTTCGATGGCCGAGTGAACAGCGATGTCTTTGCGCGCGACAGCGCAGAAGTTATGGCAGCCGCAGGGATCGAGACATTTCTTTTCGACCAGAGCGTGCCGACCCCTGTGCTTGCCTTCGCCGTCAAGCAGCGAGATTTTTCGGCGGGCGTAATGGTCACCGCTTCGCACAATCCACCGCGCGATAACGGCTACAAGGTTTACCTCGGTGGTGCAAACGGCGGAGGGCAAATCGTCTCGCCGGCTGACGCTGAAATTTCTGCAGAGATCGAAGCGGTTGCCGCAGCAAAAACTTTTGCTCAGATTACTAAGTCAGACAAATTTGAGTTTCTCGGCGAGAGCACGATTGACGACTACATACGAGCGACGAGTCGTTTGGTGAGTAGCGCTGCCGCAGAAACAGGTGAGGGGCAACTCAAGATTGTCTACAGCGCGATGCACGGCGTTGGCTGGCCAACGCTCGAGAAACTATTCGCAGCCGCTTCGATTGCAAAACCAATCGTGGTTGAGTCTCAAATCAAACCAGACGGCAACTTTCCGACGGTCGCGTTTCCGAACCCTGAAGAACCGGGCGCCATGGATGAGTCATACGCCACAGCTTTCGAGAATGACGCCGATCTAATTTTGGTGAACGACCCAGATGCCGACCGACTAGCGGTTGCAATTCCGACGGTTCAACCTGACGGAAGCAAACTGTTCAAGCGACTAACCGGTGACCAGATTGGTCTGCTGCTTGCTGACGAGTTGGCGAGCAGACCGGGTGCCAAAGGCGCTCTTGCCTGCTCGATAGTTTCGTGCTCAGCGCTCGAGCAGGTCGCCGCGAAAAACGGCCTGGCTTTTGAAGAGACCCTGACCGGCTTCAAGTG
>CAZDKF010000030.1:0-4241 GCA_964505955.1 uncultured Rhodoluna sp.
CCCAGACGCCCCGAAGGTCATCGAGGCAATCGAAGCCGCTCTCTAAAGAGCTCTAGAGCCCGTTCTCTTTTCTAAAGACTGCAACAATAGCGTTAGCGTGGCCGTGGCCCATTTCGTGATCGGTCTTTAGAACCGCAACCATCTCCATGTGAGTTTTGGTCTTGTGCTTCTTCAAGACGGTCATCCAATGAGAAATCGGTTTGCCATACTTCTTCTCGATTGAAGGAAAATAACTTTTCGGTCCTTTAACTTGCTCGGCCACGACACAACCTTTTTCATCAATACTGTCTGCTTCTAAAAACTATTTGCTATCTCGATTGCCCGAACCTGGCGGTCAAGAGGCATGGTTGGTAGGCCCGCTAACGCGCGCTTCTGCTCTGTCATCAATGGCACATGGATGAAGCCGCTCAACACCGAGGTGCCAGCGAGTGCGTGCTGCATCGCATAGAAGATGTGATTGCACACGAAGGTGCCGGCCGTGGTCGAAAGCCCGGCGGCAATGCCTTCGGCGCGAACCGCTGCCACCATCTCTTTCACGGGCAAAGTGGTGAACTTGGCTTCTGGACCGCCCTCGACAATCGGCTGATCGGTCACGGTTCGCCCAGCGTTATCGGCTAGACGCGCGTCATCGAGGTTGATGGCAACTCGTTCGAAACTGATTTCGCTTCGGCCCTCTGCCTGCCCGAGACAAATAACAACGTCTGGGTTGTGCAACTTGATTAGGTGCCGCAACAACTCGCTCGACTCGGTGAACACCACGGGCAAAACCGCGGTGTGAAGTTCAACGCCCTCAATCTCTCGCGTCTTGAGCGAGTTCACAATCTGCTCGGATGGGTTGAGGCTGGCACCGGCAAAAGGTTCAAAGCCGGTTAGCAGAACGTGTTTCATGCTTTTACTTTATTGCCAAGCGCCGATTCGTCGAAGACGCGCGACAGCTGCCTCTTCGATTGGTGACTCACTACCGATGGCAATTCGCATTGCACGCAAAATGTTGGTGGTTTGCGACTTAACAAACCAGAGCGGCAGGGCACGCTCACCGATGAGTTCTTGATAACTCTTTGGCATTGAGGCCAGCGCGGCAAAAAAGAAAAGTCGATAAAAAGGCTTCGAAAGAATTGGCAGCGGCGGATTCTTGATCCACTTGATTACATCGCGAGTGTCTTCGGTAACCACGAGGTCTTTTTCAAAGCCCCGCAAGGTTTCGAGCAAGTCGGCTTCGCTCTGCGGTGCAACATCGAGACCGAGTGGCTTTACCGAAGCTGCCCAGAGTCGCACGTATTCGTCGGCCCCACCCGGAATCGAGCGCTTTGAGTAGTTCTGGTGGGTGCGCAAGAAACTATCCATGAAGGCAACGTGCACCCAAAGCAGCAAGTCCTTGTCGGCAGCCTGGTAGTGCCGACTCTCGCCGGTTGCAGTTTGGTATTCGCCCTTCACACGGGTGTGCAGGCGATTCACGCGATCTGCCTCTTTTTGCTTCGACTGAATCGGGCCGAAGGTGGTCACGGTGAGCCAACGAATTGTTCCGGCCAGACGGCCAAGCGGGTCGTCTTTGTAACGAGAGTGCTGCCGCACGCCGGTTAGCGAACCTGGGTGTAGGGCCTGCATTAGAAGCGCACGGATGCCGCCAACGAGCGTGGCGAAGTCTGCGTGCACGATCCACGGGGCCTGGTTTGGCAGGTAGAGACCGGGCTCTTCGCCCTCGGCAACCTGCTTCAGCCAGGGTGGTTTGCCGTCATTTGAACCCGAGAGCAGGTGCACGAACTTGCGCGCGAGAAAGCTCTGCAGTTTGTTGTTGGGCACAGTGGTTCTAACCCGTGTTCAACTTCGGCTATTCCGCGCCCGATTGAAGATCGGAGCGCTTTACTTTAGGCCCTTAACCTCAACTCGACGAATCTCACTTCCAACTCTGAGGTCTTGCCCAGAACTAAGTTCGAACTTGGTTTGCTGCGGCATCAACCGCTTCAAGTAATCGCAAACGGCTTTCGCTCTTGAAGTTGCCAGTCTGGAATCACCGGGCAATGTTGTTGGCCCCATCGCGTAGCCAGTGCACTGAACGGTGGTGGAACCTTCGATTTGAGTTGCAATGGTGCTGAGTCGCGATCTCAAGCCTGAAGTCAGAGTCCATGAGCCGGGCGCGAAGCCTGACACTGAACTTAGGCTTACCACAGCACCCACAGGAGACTGCTTCGGTGCATAGAAACGAAGGGCGTTAACCCACGAGAGAGAACCCTGTGGTGTTTCGAACGAAATATCGGCGAAGCCCTCAGTCGACTGCGCGGGCATGTCAAAAACTATCGTGAAAGCAGTGTTTGACTTCACTGAAATTGACAAGCCTCTAACAACAAATTTGGTCACGCCGTTCAAGCGCTCACCCGTAATGGTCACCTCTGCAGCTTTGGAAATTTCGATTAGTCGCGGAGTGATGCCACTAATCGTCGGTCCTGTTGGAATGAAAACAGTTGGGGCAGGTGGAGCGGCACCCGGCAAGACTGCACCGGCTTGAAAGCTGTAAAGATTTGATGCTGATCTCACGAATGAGTTGTTGTTGTCGTAAACCGAAACTTCAAAGTTGAATGCCTCTGAGGTTCCGGCTGGCGGTGCCAGCGTGAAGTCGACACAATAGGTGTTCGGCGTCGTTGCTGGACTCACGGCGGTTACAGCACCCGTTGTAATCCAACTTCTAGTCGGAGAAAACGTGAAGTTCAATGTGTCGGCCACGTCTGGATCTTGAGCACAAAACTGCACACTGGCTGTTGAGCCCGGTGTCACAGTGAAAGCGCCAGCAGGTGGCACGGTGGTGAATGCCGGTGGTTGGTTCGTAGTCGTGTTGAAGTAAAGAAGAACATCTCGGGTCGAATACTGACCGTTGGCGTCAGTTGCACGCACTTTGAGAGCGTAGTACTTAGCGCCACCACCAAAAGCCGAGGCAATTGTCTCGGCTCCGGTGCAAAAGGTCGAATTGATTCGATAAGCACCGGTTGAAAGATTTAAGTCTGAACAAGGAACACGAGTAGCCCCGTATCCATTCACCGTTGAAGTTGTCGTGGTAACAAGTTCATAGGTCACCGGAGTGTTTCCTTGCCCCAGTCCACCGAGATTCGTTGAGTAATTCAAGTTAGCTTCATAGGCGATGTTGTACATGTAGCCAGAACTATAGGTAGGTGCTTCTGAGTCGTTCACGCCGTCGATGTAGATTGATGCCGCAAACTGAATTGAGCTGTTAGGCGTATTTTCAATGCCACCTATTCGGCAGCAACTTTGAGCTTCGAAAATGTAGACCCCTGGGTTGGTGAAACATCCAGAAATCGTAAAGGCGTCATTCTGAATTGCGAAGAGTGGATTCGTGGTATCGGTTGTCGTCGTTCGAGTCGAGGTGCCTGCACAGTTATTGAGTTGTGTCGGAACACCGCCAGAGACAAAATAGACTCTCACCGACGTCATTCCGTCAACGAAGCTTTGCGTCAAGGTCGTTGAATTTACATGCACTTCGGCTGCATGAGAGCCCGATGGTGCATGGTACTCCACCGTTACGAGTGATCCACGAAAGTGTGAGGCCGAGGCGGGTTCGGGTTGCATCTGAGTTGCAAACATCAAGGCGGCAAAGGCCAAAATAAAGGCAAGAGTACGGCTAGTGACTCGGCTCATGAACAACATTAGATTCCTGTGCTAGTTGCGAACAATTAGGACAATTAAGCCATATAAATGTTCGCTAAGCGCACCATTTTAGGCAGCGTCTAGGCTCATTTTGCCAGAAGAGCTCTAACCCGAGGCACTACCTCATTGGCATATAGCTCGATGTTGCGCAGCAAGCGGCTCTGAGGCATCGGGCCGTTTGAATACTTTAGGTCGAAGCGTTGTGCGCCTACCGACTCGATTGCATAGGCGATCTTCTTGGCAACGGTTTCTGGCGAGCCAACATACATCGAGCCGTGCAGAACCTCGCTCATGTAGTGCGCGTGGGTGGTTTCGCCCCAGCCGCGTTCGCGACCGATGCGACCGAATGAACCTTTGTAGTATGGCCAGAACTCCTCAAAAGCTTCTTCGTCGGTTGGTGCAATGTAGCCGGGCGAGTGAATCGAAACCGGCAACTGCTCTTTGCCGAGCTCTTGCAAGCGAGTGCGATACAAGCGTGCAAATGGTTCGAAGCGAGCAGGGTCGCCACCGATAATTGCGAGCGCCATCGGTATGCCGTGGTTGGCCGCACGCACAACTGACTCTGGGCTACCACCGACACCAACGCG
>CAZDKF010000030.1:4324-6483 GCA_964505955.1 uncultured Rhodoluna sp.
TTGAGCAGTTTGACAAGCAGATCGAGTTTCTCTTCGAACAGCACGTGGTAGTCGCTGAGCTCGTATCCGAACAGCGGGAAGCTCTCGGTGAAAGAACCTCGACCAGCGGTAATTTCTGCGCGACCATTTGAAAGCGCGTCGAGTGTTGCGAAGCGCTGATAAACACGAACCGGGTCTTCGCTTGAGAGCACGGTGACGCCACTGCCGAGCGTGATGTTTTTGGTAACGGTTGCGATGCCGGCGAGAACAGTGTCAGGCGCGCTAACCGCAAAGTCATCGCGGTGGTGTTCGCCAACGTTGAAGTTATCTAGACCGAGTTGGTCGGCGAGAATCGCTTGGTCAACCAGATCACGGATAGTCTGCGCATCGCTGTTTGGGTTGCCTTGCTCGTCTACCGAACTATCGCCGAAAGTGTCGAGGCCGAAACGGTACTGCTGTGAAGTCATACTTCAAGTAAACGCTACGTCTCAGCGTTTATTCCGCTAAATGATGCCGGCTAGCTTGAATGTGACCAGAAGCATGATCACGCCACCGATTCGATAGACCCAAACCGACTGCTTCACTGGGCGGTCGTCGTAACGGTCGCCACCGTGGCGACCAAAGAGGCCAAGAGTGCTGAGAGCTAGCAGTGGCAGTGGCAGAATCACGAACGCCCATTGCGCGAGCTCTGGGGTTGTGCCAAGCCAAGCACCCACGATTGAAGTGGTGAGGCTGGCAACCAGCAGGCTCAGTGCTAACCCTGGAATGCCCTGCGGCAAGATACGCCATAGGGTTGGGCTGTTTGGAAAACCATCTGCGAACCAAGAGGTGACCGCCGGCAGCAAGAACAGCGCCGAACCGACCCAGATCTGCCAGCTGGCACCCATCAACGCGGTCGAGATAAACACCCAGATCGCATATTTGATTGCCAACGCGATGACCTTTTGAATCATCGGTGGGTCTGGAATCTCGTCTGGGTTGATTGAGTTGAGTCGCGCCGGATAGAAACGTGCAGCAGCCTCTTCGATAAACACACGGATAAATGCCGCCGCCGCAATCGCAAGCGCGAAGTCGTTCACGTGGTTCGCGACAGCAAGAGTTGAACCGGCAAGCGCTGGGAGTGTTGCAACCATTGCCGAAGCCGACCAGCCAGCCATGAATGGAATCACGGCAAGGTCGGTCAAGCGCTCCCACCAAGCGTTGACGTTGAATGCTGCAGCTTTTCTAATCGAACGGAATGCGGTTGATAGCAGAGCCGGACCAACAGCAACAACTAAAACACCCATAAGCAAACGTGACTCTGCAATGTCTGGCACGCTGCCCGATGCGAGAACCGAACCGACAACAAAAATCATGGCTGCTGCGAAACCTGCAAAGGCGTCAAACATTCCAAGCACCGCAATTATGAGAAGCAACTGCCAAGGTGGTGTCGTTATGGTTCCCGACACTGCTGACACAGATGAGAATGCAACCATGATTGCGACTAGCGGAGTTAGCAACGAAAGCGAACCGAGAATTGCGCGAACATAAGCAGCATCGTTAATCAGTTTCGCTAGGAGCGGTGAGAATTTTGCGGTGCGTTCGGCCCAGCGATGCGATCGCCGGTCGAAGAAAGTTAGCCAGGCGAAACTGAACATCGCCAGGCGGTCACCCCAATTCTCTTCTTCGAGGGTGAGGTTGTCTTGCGCAACTTCTAGTTCAACGACTTCAGCTGAAGAGTCGCTTGAGTTTGATGAGTTTGATGAGTTTGATGAACTCGAGGAACCCGAGGAGCCGCTCGACGAACCACTTGAAGCTGAACCCGAGGCAGCGCCGGCACCGGCCGCAGCACCCGCTGCGGCTCCGGCCGCAGCCGCCGCAGCCGCAGCGGCACCAGCGGCGGCGGCCACCGAAGCAACAATGGCAACAGCCTGAGTTGCGGTTTCGGTAACCGCAACAATCGACTCAGGCGAAGCCAGCGGATCAAAAGGCTGAGGCGGTGCGTTGTCGTCACCGGTGGCACCGATGGCCGGATTAGCAACCGGAGCACCTGGGTCAATGGTTGGCAACTCAATAGTGGCAAGCTCACCAATAAGAGCCGCCGGCTCAGGAACCGCGGTAACAAGAGGTGCGGCAGCAATCGCCGTCGCCGATGGCGAAGCGCTAGCGCTCGGGGTCGGTCTGGCAGTCGCCGACGCAGA
>CAZDKF010000030.1:6493-9144 GCA_964505955.1 uncultured Rhodoluna sp.
GCAGATGGAGTGGCTGCTGGAGTAGGTGCGGCTGTCGGTGTTGGGGCCAAGCTTGCCGAAGGTGAAGGGCTAGGCGTGCGAGTTGGGGTTGGTGTGGCCGAACGCGTTGGTGTCGGGGTCGGGGTCGCCGAAGCAGAGCGAGTCGGAGTCGGGGTTGGCGTTGCGGTCGGAGTCGGTGTTGGCGTCGGGGTTGGAGTAACCACCGGAGTAACCGCAGGAGGAGCCGGCTGAACAACAGTCGGCACCACGCTGCCGGTAACCACATTCACGGTTACCTCTAGCGTCTTGTCGCTGATTGCCGCAAGATCAGAGCTTGTGATTGCTGCGCGCGAGAAGTTCACAACAATCGGCGCAACCTCAGGTTTGAATTTCAAAGAAGAAGTAACAACAACCGCAGACTTCGGAACAACGAAATACTTCATCACATAGGTGCCAACTTCAACGAAAGTCATCGGTGAAGTAACAACCAAATCAGCAGCAAAACCCTGGCGACCCATGTAAACCCAGTTTGCACCAACACTCAAATAACCAACAACATCATGAGTCGCGCTGAGCTCAGGCGCAACCTTTATCTGAAACTTGACCTGACTACCAGCATCAACGGTTGTAACCTTCTGCAACGCAATTGGATCAGCAGCACTCAAATACGAAATATCCGACTCAACAACAGCAGTCGGTGCACCGGCAGTTGGCGCCAAAATCTTCGCATTCACCATCGCGGCTTGGGCAGTCGTAGTAACACCAGCCATCGGCGAAGGTGGATTGGCAAAAACCGTTGAAGGCAGGGTTCCAGGCAAGATAGTCGAAATGATCGAACCCGAACCACTCGCCAAAGGAATGTTGACAGAAGTTGTAACCACTGCCGAAGTCGATGCGCCTGGAGTGCTCGCGTTTCCGAGAACGTCAGCAAAGGAAAAAGAGCCAGAGAGCGTAGCCGTGCTGTTTGCTGGCGCACCAGGGGGAACAATCGAGACCGCAATCACGCGACAAACTTTTTCGTTGTCTGGATCTGCAACAGCACCCACAAAACGAGCTGCGGTGAAACTGAAGTCTGAAGCGCCGAGTGTTGAACAGTTCACATCTTCATCTGCAGTCAAAACGAAAGTGATTGTTCGTGAGGTTGAGTTTGCGGCCTCGGCCACGAAAGACACTACCTGCGGTGCAGTGGTATCAAGCACGGTCACCGAAACAGTGGCGCTTGACGAGCCAGACACGCTGGTTGCTGCATTGTGGGCTAGATCCTCAACCGAGAAGGAACCAGAGATTGCAAGTGAGGCAGGGCTTGTTGTGCCCTGAGCCGCAGTGGCCGTGGCACTGATTAGGCAGACCGTAGGGCTCTGCTGAGAAACCAGTGGGTTCGAAAGACCAGTCAAGGTCAAGTCGGCAGCGGTCAGAGTGCTGCAGTCAATCGGTTCGTTGCCGGTTAGCGTGAAGCGAATTGCAGGGCCGGTTTGGTTTGCCGATTGCGGTGCCAGGGTGAGTGTCGGAGCAAGCCCATCAAAACTCATGTTGCCGCTAGCGACCAGCGGGCTGAGGTTATCTGGGTTTGTTGAACCGAAGGCGTCAATCAAAAATGAAATCGAGCGCGATGTGTTGTCAGAAGATGTCGAGTTGAAAGTTACGGCACGAAGTGCGTTCTGCCACTGCACCGGGGTCGGTTGTGCACCCGAGTATGTGAGATCAAGCGTGCCATTCGAATAGCTCGCACTGATTGTGCCAAATATGCTTGCGTTGTTGTTCACGAATGCGAGTGAGTCACCAAGCAATGCGTTTGAAATAGCCACGGATGCATTCTGCAACCCGGTGCCGCGATCAACAATCGTCAGCGCTTCGGCAATCGGGCCGCCGGTTCCATTCGAAGGAGTTAGCGAACCGAGTGTGAATGTTGGTTGCGGGGTCAGTGCCTTCGTCGTGACCTGTGAAACAATGTTGCCATTTCCGGCGGTATCGAGAACAGCCGCGGCTTTGATATTCACACTCAAGTTGCCAGCAATGAAGTTTGGATTGTTTACCGAGAAGCGCCATGTGCTGCCTGAAACGAGAGTCGGATTGAAAACTGTCCAGTTGCCAACCGATCCGGCAGAACCAGCGACGTTGATGTCAGCAGAGGTGAAGCCACTGATTACCTCAGAGAAAACAACTGTGAATGTTTGAGTTGCCTGGTCTGCGGCAGTCGAAACAGTTAGCGAGGTAATGCTGGGTGCAGTGGTGTCGATGCGCACCGAGTTCGCATACATCGAGAGTGATGTTGGCCCAACGTTCCCGGCAACATCTTGAATCGAGTTGTTGCGCAAGTTAACGGTGATGTCACCGTCTGCAGAGCAGCTGATCAAAACGCTTATGGTTGTGCCGCTGGCTGCCGCTGGTGTCGCTACACATCCCGTTGCAGTTGAACCGGTGAAGTCAAAGTCTGCCGAGTCTAGGCCGGTAATGGCCTCTGAGAACGTCATCGAGTAAACGGCTGGGTTCGGAGCCGGGCTGGATGGCGCTGTGAAGGCGGTAACCGTTGGGGCCGAGTTATCTACGGTGATGCTGCCTGTTTGCACTAGGTCGTTTAGTGCAATTCCAGCCGCACCGTATTCAACCAAATAGGTTGTGGCGTAGTTCACGGTGCAACTGATGTCGTTCCATCTGAGAGTGCTTCCATAGGC
>CAZDKF010000030.1:9154-9857 GCA_964505955.1 uncultured Rhodoluna sp.
GACCTTTACAGAGGTCGTGCCCGAAGCTGTCTTCTGCAAACCGATCCACACGTCGGCATTCACTGCGCCCCACTGCGCCCAGAAGTTGGTTTCTGCCTGGGTGTTTGGCACCGCGAGGTATCCGGTGAGACCAAAGAATGTTTGCGCTGCTGCCTGCGTGTTAGCGGTGTTCCAAGAAAGGTTCACGCCCGCAGAAACGAATTGATAGAAGTGACCGTTATCGAGCCAATAGTTCTTCGAAGGCTGCATGTGGAAATCGAATGATCGACTCGAACCACCACCTGCGCCAAGCTGAAGAGTTACTGCGCGCAGAGCACTTTGCCACTGAGAAATTGTTGCCGTGTTCGACTGCAAGGTGATTACACCATTCGCGTTGCTTTGAACGGTGATGTCACCATATGAACCAGAAGGTAATGCAAAGACATCGCCGGCAACAAAGTTTTTGTTTGTGATTCTGAAACCGACAATCGACTGACCGCGACCGTCGAGGGTGATGTTAGGCGCAAGCGCTGTTGCAGACACCCGTGACGCCGCATTCAAATTGCCTAGGGTGAAAGACTGCATGAGTGCAATCACTGCGCGCGACTGATCGACCGAAGAAACGGTTAGGGTTCCACCAGCAGCAACTAGAGCGTTGCCAGCCTCATCCTTGATGTTTGCATTTGTTAGCGCGAGCGTGAGATTACCTGTTAGAGCGTCTGGG
>CAZDKF010000031.1:0-9297 GCA_964505955.1 uncultured Rhodoluna sp.
CGCTGACACTTTCTTTCGCCATGATGCTCTTGCGCAGACCTGAAGACGGGCAGTGGTGGGTGCTCACGTTTGTTCTTGTGGTTTCAATGATCGACACATTCGGTTACCTGGTCGGACGCAAATTGGGCAAGCACAAGATGGCTCCAGGGGTTAGTCCGAAGAAGACGCTTGAGGGCCTTGCCGCTTCGCTAACAGCCGCGCTGATTACCTCTGTGCTTTGTGCCACGTTCTTGCTTCAAATCGACTGGTGGTGGGGAATCATCATTGCGGCTTCGCTGAGCCTGACCGCTGTCTTTGGCGACCTGGCCGAGTCGCTCATCAAGCGCGATCTTGGTGTGAAAGACATGAGCTCTTGGCTGCCCGGACACGGCGGAATCATGGACCGCCTCGATTCGATTCTGCCCTCGGCCCTCGCTACCTTCTTGATTGCAAGCATCTTTTTCGGTTAGGTGAGCGACTAGATGACCGAGCGTTTTGAGCGAACAAGTGGCCGCAAGCACGGATACAGCGTCGAGCAGGTCGACGCCTTCGTAGAGATGGCTCGTCAGCAGTATGAGCATCCTGAGGGACACCTGCTTGCTTCTGAACGTGTGCGCGAGACCGAGTTCGATCTGGTTCGTCGCGGTTATGCAGTTTCTGCGGTCGACGCGGCGCTCGATCGAATCGAAGACGCACTGGCAGACCGCGAGTTGAAGCGCAAACGCGAAACCCGCGGCGAGAGCGCAATTGCCGACCAGTTGGCTCGCATCTCAGATATCGTTCGTGCCAGAACCGAACGCCCCAAAGGCCAGCGTTTTGAGAGGGTTAGCTGGCCGGCCAGAGGCTATAGCCGCAAGCAGGTTGATGCTCTCTGCAATCTGGTGCTCGAACATTTGGTTAACTCGGAGCCTCTGATCATGTCCGAAGTTCGACGTATTGTTTTTTCTGCACAGAGGGGTGGCTATGCCGAAATTCAAGTCGATGCATTCATTGACCGTGTTATTCAGATTCTTCATATCGAGCGCAACAGCTAGTGCTCTTGTTGTCGGTGCGAGTCTGCTCGCACCAATCAGTGCAGAAGCACAACCCGTCTACACATCGACTTCAATCAGCGCTCTCGCCAAACTCAAGGTTCGACCGCTCGGAAGTCAGGCAGGCTATGACCGCGATTACTTTAGCGATGGCTGGGGCAACATCGGCAGTTGCGATGTGCGCAACTTCATTCTTCGTCGTGACCTAACCAATGTGACATGGCGCAGCGACGCAACCTGTCTGGTAGCCACCGGAACCCTCAGAGACCCATACACGGGCAAAGTCATTAACTTCGTTAGGGGAGTAAAAACCTCGCTGGCGGTTCAGATTGACCATGTCGTCTCGCTCTCGAACGCTTGGAAAACTGGTGCCGCCGCGGCCTCTGCTACGACGCGCTACAACATCGCTAACGACCCGCTTAACCTGCTGGCGGTTGATGGGCCAACTAACGGCTCGAAGAGCGATCTCGATGCAAGTCAGTGGCTGCCACCGAACCGCGCCTACCATTGCGCCTTCATCTCTCGTCAAGTTGCCGTAAAGCTTAAATATCGACTCTGGGTAACCACTGCAGAGAAGACGGCGATGACCAAGGTGCTGAGAACCTGCCCAACCTTCAAGCTGCCAACCAACTAGAAAACCGGCTCTGGCGGGCAGATTTTCAGCGGGTTAGACTTAGTTTTTAGGCATTTTCGAGGTAACCATGGGCAGACACGCGGCTGAGCAACCGTCGCTAGTCGCCCGCACCTTTCCGAAGCTGCACTCTTTCTGGGCCGACAAACACAGCAGCCTGTTGCCTCATCTCGGTGCGCGAGCTGTTAGAGCAGGTTGGGGTTTCTTGGCCGTCTCGGCGTTCTCGCTGGTTTCGGTGGTCGACCCTTATTCGGGTACCCTGGCTAGCGCTGCCACCATGTCGATGTATGACCCGAGTTCGAAAGATCCAGACCAGAGCTACGGCCTTGCCAGCACCCAAACCATAAGTTTCGCCAGAGGTGGCTTCAACAGCGTCACCAAGGGCGACGTTCAGCCGTTGTTCGTTGAGAACGCCGAGTTGCCTAGCCCAGGCACCTCAAAGGAATATGCGTTGAAGACCATCCTTGATATGGGTTGGAAATCTGATCAGTACTCGTGCATCGTGATTCTCTGGGAGCGCGAGTCAAACTGGCGAGTGAACGCCAAGAACAAATCTTCTGGGGCATACGGAATTCCGCAGTCGTTGCCAGGCTCAAAGATGGCTTCTGAAGGCGCTGACTGGATGACCAACCCGCAAACCCAAATCAACTGGGGCTTGAAGTACATCAAGGGTCGCTATGGCGCACCTTGTGGAGCTCTGGCTCACTCGAACAAGTTCAACTGGTACTAATGCCACGAAGCAATCGGCCAAAGCGCAAAAAGGATGACGAAGTTCCAGAGGTGAACCTCGACAAGGTTGGCGCGGGGATCAAGAGAACGGAATTCAAGAACGGCGTCGAGTACGTTGTGCAGACCACAACAGGTTCGCGCGCTGATGACGACAAGGTCTGGAAGTGCCCGCACTGCAACCAAAACATCGCAAAGGGCACCGCGCACACTGTTGCCTGGGATGCGCATCGCGACGTCTCGACTCGGCGTCATTTTCATAACCCGTGCTGGAAGTCTTTTCAGGGCAAGTTGCTGTGAGCGAGCTAATCGAGGTTCGGTCTTCTGTCGAGTTGCCGAGTCGTCGCGAAAACATAACGCTCGAAACAAGCGACGGCCTTAAACTCGTTGGCGAGTTGGCAACACCCGTTGGCCGAGCAGCCAAGGCAACTCTCATCATGTTGCACCCGCTGCCAACCCACGGCGGCTTCATGGATAGCCATATCTATCGCAAGGCCGCCAATCGCCTTCCGGCACTAGCTGACCTAGCGGTGCTCAGATTCAACACCCGAGGCACAACCTCACCGCACGGCACCAGCGAAGGCGAGTTTGGCGAGGGTGTCACCGAGGTTGCCGACGTGATGGCGGCTATTGCCTATGCGAAAGAGAACGACCTGCCTGAGCTGTGGGTTGTCGGCTGGAGCTTTGGCACCGAACTAGCGCTCAAGTATGCGGTTGACGAAGATGTGCTCGGCGCAATTCTGCTTTCGCCTCCGTTGCACCGAACCAGCGATGATGAGCTGTTGCGTTGGAACGATAGCAACAAGAGACTCGTGGCGCTCATCCCAGAGTTTGATGACTACCTCACGCCAGACCAGGCCGCGTTGAGATTTGCGCTCGTGCCGAAGATTGAGCTCGTGGCGGTCGAGGGCGCGAAGCATCTTTGGGTTGGCGAAGCGGCAACCAAGAGGGTGCTAGACGAGATTGTTCGAGTTGTGAACCCAGCGAGGTATCCGCTATCCGAGACTTTTCAGCTCGGTTAATTAAGCCGCGGTAGTTTCGCCGTTTTGGCGAGGCATCCACACCTGTCGAATAATCAAAATAATTGCGGCCGCTACAGGAATCGCAACTAGCGCACCGAGCACACCGAGCAGTGCACCACCGGCAAGTGCGGCCACGACAACAACCGCGCCAGGAACATCGACTGCTTTGCGCATGACGCGCGGGCTGATCAGGTAGGCCTCAATCTGAAGGTAGATCGCATAATAAATCGCGGCGATCAGCGCCGTTACCGGCGATGCAGCAAGTGCGACCAGCGAGATAATTACTGCACCCGTTACCGGACCAACCAGCGGCACAAGCGCGAATACAAAAGCGATGAAAGCGAGCACAAGGGCAAACGGAACGCCGATGATTGTCATCATGATGAAGCCGAGCGTTGCATTGATTGAGGCAATCGTAACTTGACCCATGACATAGCGACCGACCGAGTTCGCTACCTGCTCACTGATGTTGATGAAGTTCTTGCGAACCTTGTAGTTGACCAGTCCGTAGGTCCACTGCTTGAAAGAATCAAGCGATGCCATGAAGTAAATGGCCAGAATAACGACTATGAGACCCGCGAAGAAACCGTTGAAAATGCTCAGGCTTACCTGAACAACGCCACCGAGCATGGTCGGCCAGTTCTTTGAATCGCCAAGAAACTCGCCGGTTGAGTTCAGGGTGTTGCTGATCGCGCCGCCAAACTGTTCGTCGAGGCTCAACACCCAGTCAATCTGCGTGATTCCAGTCAGAAGCGCTGGAGCCTGCTCGATGAAGTTGGCCGACTCTCTCACGAGGTTTGGCGAGACCGCCCAGATCAGGCTTCCGATTACGCCAAAGAAGACGATAACCACGCCGAGGATTGCGAGCGGCCGCTTTAGACCGCGCTTCTCGAAGAAGCTCACTACCGGGTCTAGGCCAAGCGCGATGAAGATGGCCGCAAAGACATAGGTGATGATGCTGGCGATAGTTGCCACCATGTTTCCAATCACCAGGGCGGTTAGAACACCTAGGCCGCCGAGCAGGCCAATCTGAAAGGCGTTGCTGATCTTCATCTGGTTTGGCATGGTTACCTTCTCTGCTACCTGATATTCAGGTTACTTTGAAGTCTCTCGAAAACCGACTTAAGGTTCTCTACATATTGCGAAACGGCATCGCGTTCGACTTCGAGTCGACGAAGTTTCGCCTCAGCTTCACGCAATTCAGCCGAAGCGCTCGAGTGAGCCTCGGTAACAATCGTGCGCGCTTCGGCTTCTGCCGCCGCAATCATCGCGTCAATCTTGAGCCTGGTTTCGTCTGTCGACTTCTTGTTGATCGAGCGCGCAGCTGCCTCGAGAGTCTCGGCCTCGAGTCGAGCCGCGTTTGCGCGGGTAATTGCAAGGCTCAGCTGCCCGTTTGCGTCATCGAGGTAGCGCTGCGTTGCGGCAACCGCCTCTTGGTGCTTGCGCAGGTAGGTCTGCTCTGCTTCTGCTCGACGAGCGGTTAGTTCAAGTTCAAGGTCGATGCGGGCCTGCTCGGTGATAATCGAGAGTGCGCGGTTGTAGTCAATTGACGAGTTAATCTCTCGAGCCGCGAGAAGCTTCTTTTCGGCGAGGTCGCGATCGACCTTCGCGCGCTGAGCTTCGATTTCGCGCTTTGCCGTTGCTCGCAACTTTGCCACCTCGGTTGCGATAGAGCCACGGATGGCACCGGCCTCACGAATGCCTTCATCAACGATCTCGGCCGCTTTAGATTTGGCATCAGCGATTGCTTGTTCGTACTCAATGTTTGCGGCGTTGATGAGTCGGTCTGCTCTGCGCTGCGCCTCGGCTACGAGCGCGTCGTAGTAACCCTTGGCCTCATTGCGCTGGGTCTCTAATTCTTCGTGCAAGTTTTTTCTGGTGATGCTGGCTTCGGTTTCAGCCTCGAGCAAAAGCCGTTTGGCCTGCTCTTCGGAGGTTGCAAGAATCAACGCTGCCTTGGCTCCGACACCGGCATAGCTCGGTTCTCCGACCTCGGCGAGCTGGCTCTCAGCGGCGATTAGGCGATTTGAAGTTTCACGAAGTTCGCTTGCCAACTGGGCATTTTGAGCGCTGAGTTGAAGCAATTCTCGGCGCAAGTCAATCAGGGCGTCATCGACCGATTCACGGTCGTAGCCCCTCATAACTAGGGGAAATTCGGTCTCTTCGGCGCTCAATTCACTGCTCCTCGCCACTTCGGTAGACTTATCCACAGGCGTTTAGCCTCTGCCAAGTTTAGTCGGATTGGATTTTGCATGCGCTTTGTCTTTGCTGCTGTGATCTTCGCCATTTCGACCCTTCTTATTCTCGGCGGCCTCGCTCAGAGAACCGTTTTTGCCCCGCCAAGCCAATACAGCCTGACTGTGGAGGCCGAGTCGAGCGCTCCCTACGCAATCATTCCGCAGAGTGTCTTGGCGTTGCACCCCGGCACAATCAAGGTGACTGTCGAAGACGCACCTCAGGCATTTATAGCGACCGGTCGAGAGAGCGATATCGAGGCCTTTGTTGGCGAAACGAAGCACGTTGGCCTGATCGCACAGGCTTCGACCGAAGACGCGGTTGCCAAGGAGTTCGCTGGCACTCAGCCATCAATCGACCCCAGCAACTCAGACCTTTGGCGTTCGCAGATTGAAGCTCAGCTCACCGCAAGCCTTAAGGTTTCTGCCGAAGACCAGGGAGCTGTTCTAATTGCGAGCAACGGTTTGGCCCCGATTCCGCAGAAAATCAATATCGTCTGGACACCAACCTTCGACCAAACACCATCTGGAATCATGATTTGGATTGGCCTCGGTCTAATTCTTATTGCCATTGCTCTTACGTTGCTCACCTTTAGAAAAATGAGAATAAATCGCGGGCCGCGTAGAAGAACACCGAAAGCTCCGAAGCCACCGCGTTATCGTTACCGCAGCGTGTTCAAGAGTCCGCAGCGCGGTCGTCGCTCGGCACGTGGTTTTGTTGCAATCACTTCTGGTGGATTAACTCTGGCTCTACTTTCTGGTTGCGCTAACAACCCAACCGCGACGCCATCACCAACGGCCGAAGATCAGACTCATCCAGTTTCGCTTCAGTCGCAGCAGGTGCAGCGGATTCTTGATGAAGTTTCGATTGTCGCTCGCGAAGCCGACGCTTCGAATGATCGACGAATCTTGGTTGAACGTTTCGATGGCGCCGCTCTTGCCATTCGCACAACCAACTACCAATTGCGATCACGTAATGCCAGAATCGCCAGCTTGCAGGCGATTGCCGCTAGACCTGTGAAATTTAACTTGCCGGCAGCCACATCAACATGGCCGAGAGTTGCCATGGCGGTTACCGACGAACCTGGTGACACGGCACTGCCGCAAATGATTGTGATGCAGCAAGATAGCCCGCGCACGAATTACAAAGTTTGGTTCACAATTCGCTTGATGCCTGGGGCAGAGATTCCGGCTGTGCCGTCGAGCGAAATCGGTGCTATTCCCGTGGATGCCGGTTCGCTGTTCTTGAAGCTTGCGCCAAATAAACTGCCAATCGCGTTTGGCGATGTTCTGAACCTCGGGCAGGCGAGCCTGAGCGCTCAACTCTTTGATCTCGACAACGAGTTCTACAGGCAGGTTTCCCAGGCGCAAAAAGAGCAGGCGACCAGCTTGAACAACGCCAATATCGCTTATGCCCACTTGCTTGGAGACCCGAATGTGATTTCGATGGCCACCTCTAACGGCGGCGCTCTGGTCGCGGTCTACCAACTTGACCGCTACACGATTCGGCCGAAGCGAGCCAACTCGGCTGTTGCCGTTGGGCCACAGGAGCGCCTGCTTCTGGGCGCTACAGGCTCAACCAGGGGCGTTCGCTCGGTCTATGGAGACATGCTGCTGTTCTATGTTCCGCCGGCTGCAGATAGCGGCAAGATTGTTTTGCTCGGGGCAACCCAGGGCCTGATTAGCGTGGCGAGCCTCTAGTGGCAGATCAATTAAACGCAAATCTTCGCGGCGCTTACGACCTGTCATCGCTTCGTCAGCAACCCAACGCTTCGCCGTCCGATGCTGCTGGTGCGCAAGACTCATCGCCAGTCGCTGTCGACTCGCTGATTTCGGTAATGACAGAAGTCAACCTGCGTCACTTTCTCGAACTCTCTAGCAAGGTTGTAGTTCTGGTTGATTTCTTCTCGACCGAGGCAGAAGGAAGCGTTTCGCTAAGCGAGAAACTCGAAGCCATCGTTGCGAACATGGGTGGCAAAGTCTTGCTGAGCCGTGTTGATGTGAACGAACAGCCACGGGTGGTTGAAGCGTTTGCAGTTACTCAACCCGCAACGCTTTTGGCAATGGTCGCTGGGCAACCGGTTCCGCTGTTTGTCGGCGATGTCGAGCACGACAAGATCGAAGAAATCATCTCTAAGCTTCTTGTAATTGCCGCCAAAAATGGAGTTACTTCGGTCGCGGTTGTTGACCCAAATGTTGAGCCTGCGCCAACCGCCGCGCAACTGCCGCCAAAGCACAAGGCTGCTGTCGAACTTCTAAATTCTGGAGCATACGCAGATGCAAAAGCCGCCTACCAGCAGATTCTTAACGAGACTCCGAGTGATCCGATTGCGGCCGCTGGTGTTGCTCAGTCAGAGCTTCTGCTTCGACTCGAAGGCGTCGATGTCGATCACGTCTTGAATAACCCACCGCAGAATTTTGAAGAACTGCTGGTTGCTGCCGACGCACTTCTTGCTATTGGCGACTACGCCGATGCGTTTGAAGCGCTTCTAGTGAATTTTGCCGCGGCCAGCCAAGAAGACAAGAACGCGATGCGCGAACGCTTGCTTCAGTATTTCGAGATTGTCGGCAAGTCGACAGCAGAGGTGATTGCGGCGCGTAACCGACTCACCTCGATGCTCTTTTAGCTTCGTTTCGGCTTCAGCCAGATCGCGCCAAGCGGCGGAATGTTTACTTTCGCTGCGTGAGGCTGACCGTGGGTGCCAGGTTGGTTGGCCATAACCGCCCCGAGGTTGCCGACGCCAGAACCGCCAAATGCCTGAGCGTCGGTGTTCAGAATCTCTTGCCACTCGCCATCGAATGGCAGCCCGAGAGCCCAGTCGTAGTGCGGGTGGCCGGCAAAGTTGATGGCAACGGCAATCGGGTTGCCCGCTTCATCCCAGCGCAAGAAAGTCAAAACATTGGCTTCTGCAGCACCGCCGTCAATCCAGGTGAAACCGGCTTGAGCGTGGTCTAGCTGCCACATGGCGGGGTTTTCAAGGTACAGCCGATTCAGAGTGCCAACGAGCGACTTGAGGCCCTGGTGGCTTGGCTGCTCGAGAATCCACCATTCGAGGCCGTGCTCTTGGTTCCACTCAGATTGCTGGCCGAACTCGCTACCCATGAAAAGCAGCTGCTTGCCCGGATGAGCCCACATGTAGGCGAGGTAGGCGCGCACGTTTGCCAGTTGCTGCCAGCGGTCGCCAGGCATCTTGGCCAGAAGTGAACCTTTGCCGTGAACAACCTCATCGTGGCTGATCGGCAGAATGAACTTCTCGTCGTAGGCATAGAGCATCGAGAAGGTTAGCTCGCCATGGTGGTGAGCGCGGTAGGCCGGGTCTTTTTCGATGTAGCGAAGGGTGTCATTCATCCAACCCATGTTCCACTTGAAACCAAAGCCGAGACCGCCGGCGTCTGTCGGCGAACTCACGCCACCCCAACTGGTTGACTCTTCGGCAATCATCATGACACCCGGGTTGCGACGATATGCCGTTGCGTTTGTCTCTTGCATGAATTTGATTGCGTCGAGGTTTTCGCGGCCGCCAAACTCGTTTGGCAACCAGTCGTTATTCTCGCGCGAATAGTCGAGGTAGAGCATCGAGGCAACTGCATCAACGCGCAAACCGTCGATGTGAAATTCTTCGAACCAGTAGCGTGCGTTGGCAACCAAGAAGTTTCTCACTTCGGTTCTGCCG
>CAZDKF010000032.1:0-974 GCA_964505955.1 uncultured Rhodoluna sp.
CGGTGCGATCTCAACAACTTTTTGGTTTCGTCGCTGCACCGAGCAATCGCGCTCAAACAGGTGTACAACGTTGCCAAAGGTGTCAGCCAAAATTTGAACTTCGATGTGACGCGGGCGAATAACGGCTTGCTCTAAAAAGACGCGAGCATCGCCGAATGAACTCTCGGCCTCACGCGAGGCCTCGACAAGTGCAGCGCGCAGATCTTCTTGCTTAGCAACCCGTCGCATTCCGCGCCCGCCACCACCGGCAACTGCCTTCACGAATATCGGAAAACCAATCGAACCTGCCTGGTCGACGAGTTCATCGACGTTTGCCGAAGACTGTGACGACTTTAGAACCGGAACACCGGCGCGAATGGCAGCCTCTTTCGCAACAACTTTGTTGCCGGCCATTTCTAAGACATCTGAGTTTGGCCCGATAAAGGTGATGCCGTTCTTCTTCGCGGCCTCGGCCAATTCTGGGTTTTCAGACAAAAAGCCATAGCCCGGATAAATGGCGTCTGCGCCACTCTCTTTTGCCACACGGATAATCTCGCTGACGTCTAGATAAGCGCGAACCGGATGCCCGACCACGCCAATCTGGTAGGACTCGTCTGCCTTGAGCCTGTGGGTCGAATTGCGATCTTCATAGGGAAAAACGGCCACAGTCTTGGCACCGAGCTCGTAGGCGGCCCGAAAGGCGCGAACGGCTATTTCGCCTCGATTGGCAACCAGAATCTTCTTGAACATCGGTTCCTTAGGTCGTTATTGCGAACAAGGGGTTTCGGGCCCTTGAGATAAAAAGGTAGCCTATTCAGGTGCATGTTCTCAGCGTTAGTTCCCTAAAGGGAGGCGTCGGCAAAACCACGGTTGCCCTTGGTTTAGCTTCGGCTGCCTTCGCACGCGGACTCAAGACCCTGGTTATTGATCTAGACCCCCAGTGCGACGCTACGACCGGATTAGGAGCGGTTGGGGAATTCAAGACAACCGTTGCC
>CAZDKF010000032.1:984-7944 GCA_964505955.1 uncultured Rhodoluna sp.
ACGTCGTGTCTGCCTCAATCGTATCTTCAACCTGGGGCAAGGTGGGAGGCGGATCGGTCGATGTCATGGTCGGCAGCCCGCGCAGCATCCATCACGACACTCCCCACCCGACCGTGCGCCAGACCTGGAAGCTCGAGGAAGGTCTGCACAACGTCGAGACCAGCTACGACCTCGTCATTATCGACACCCCGCCATCAATCAATGCGCTTACCCGCACAGCCTGGGTGGCCAGTGATCGAGTTCTAATCGTCACCGAACCGGGTATCTTCTCGGTGGTTGCCGCCGACAGGGCCATCCGTGCATTAGAAGAGGTAAGAACCGCAATCACCAAGCGAGTTCGCCCGCTGGGAATTTTGGTCAACAGACACCGACCCGCTTCGAAGGAACAGGACTTCAGAGTTCAGGAACTCAACGAGATGTTCCCTGGCCTGCTTATTCCGAACTATCTCGAAGAGCGCGCGCACCTGCAGCAGACTCAGGGCGCTGCGCGTCCGATTCACACCTGGCCCGGCGAGGGCGCAATTGAAATCGCAGATTTTTTCACGGATTTGCTAGATCGCGCAATGCTTGCGTTCGAAGAACCAAACGAGGAAGTAACGGTCGAGAAGCCGAAAGAAAAGCGCAAGTTCTTTAGACGTCACAAGCGCGGAAGCAAGCGCCCAGAGATTGTCACGATTGAAACTGCAATCGAGGAGCTCGGCGAAGTAGTCGAACCGATCGCAATTGCAGAAGAAACAAACGAATCGTTCGAAGCAATCGAAACGAACGACTTAGCGCAGCAACCGCAAAGCGAATGGACCGAGCCTAGTTGGCAAGACGACGAGGTTGTGGCTCAGCAGGAAGAAGTTTCAACCAACACGGGTAGCTGGAATTTCAAACTTGAAATTGAACAGCCAGAAGAAGATAAGCGCTAAACAGCTTTTTTGCTTGCCCGACGAGCTGATAGCTCATCAAACTCATCGATGTGGTTCGCCTTGATGTTTACCAAGCTGGCTTCGACTTCGCGAAGCACTTTTCCAACAGCAATGCCAAATACGCCCTGACCGCGGCCGAGCAGGTCGATAACCTCATCTTCTGTGGTACAAAGGTAAACCCTGGCCCCGTCTGACATAAGCGTGGTTCTCGCTAGGTCATTGATGCCAGAGGCGCGAAGCTGTTCGACGGCGATTCGAATTTGCTGCAGAGAGACACCGGTGTCTAGAAGTCGCTTGACCAGTTTCAAAACCAGAATGTCGCGGAACGCGTAAAGTCTCTGCGAGCCCGAACCGGCCGCTCCCCTGACGCTTGGCTGCACGAGAGCAGTTCTGTCCCAGTAGTCGAGTTGGCGGTAGCTGATTCCGGCTGCGGCTGCGGCCGAAATACCCCTGTAACCCAATTTCGGATCTGCAGATGGGCTGCCATCGGTGAAAAGCATGTCTTGTGAGTAGTCGTTTTCAGGCGCGCCAGAGTCATTGATTGGTATCAATTGCGCTCCCTTCAGGTTCAACTACAGGTTTAAGTTCTAGTGCAATTGTTCCGTGAATAACAGTTTTCGAAGCGTTAATTTAATCGTTCGGCGTGTCGCACGCAGAGCCCAGCAATCTAGCGAATTAATCGTCGATTTTTGCGATGGCTGAGCGAATCAGCTCTTCACGGATGTTTGCAAAGTGACTCTGCAACTCTTCTGCAAAATGCGCAGCCTTTGATCTGCTCGCCGGCTCTTTCTTTGCCAATACCGGAGCGACGACGCCCTCGATTATGCCGATTTCGCGGTCTGCTGCGGTCTTCACTCCCCTGAGATGGCGCGGAGTGATGCCGAAGCCGCGATTGAGCTTCATAATTGAGCGCGCGATTTCAATTGTGCTCGCGTTGAACGGCTCCTGAGAGATCAATCCGACAGACTGTGCTTCTGCAATCAGCGCGTCAGTGATTGAGGTTTCTGCAATAAGTTCTATTTTCGTCACATTTTTTGATGTGATAACTCGAGAGTGACGACTGTTTTTTGAGTCATCTCCCGGTAGCGCTACCGACTTTCCAGCATCTAGATCTGCGAGGAATTGACCGATTACTTTGAGCGGAAGATAGCGATCGCGCTGCAACTCCAAAATTAAACGCAGGCGTTCGACATCAGACTCATTGAACTTGCGATATCCCGAATCGGTTCTCTGCGGAGTGACCAGTCCGTTGTCTTCAAGAAAACGAAGTTTCGACTGAGTGAGTTCTGGAAACTCAGGTGTGAGCAAAGAGAGAACCTGGCCGATTGTGACTAGCTTGCTAGACCTTGCCTGAGAAATTGGAGTAGGTTCAACCATTTGTCTACTCTCCTAAATCTGCTCTTGATGCAAAGAACGTGAACTTGAATTTACCGATTTGAACTTCAGCGCCATCATCTAGAAGCGCAGACTCGATTCTAACGCCATCGAAGTAGGTGCCGTTCAACGATGCCAAATCCTCGACCAGAAACTGATTTCCGCTGCGACGAAACTCTGCGTGACGTCTGGAAACCGTAACGTCATCCAAGAAAATATCAGCATTCGGGTGACGACCAACGGTAGTTAGGTCTTGGTCTAGCAAGAATCGTGCACCTTCGTTTGGGCCACGCTGAACGATTAGCAGCGCGCTGGCAGAAGGCAACGCCTCGACAGCTTCGCGCTCTTCTGAATTCAAACCTTGCGAGTCTTGCGAGAGCAGGTCATCGTTGAAGCGCTCGGTTGAGTCGTTCGACTTGCCGCTTGGCTCAGATTCTTGAAATTCCATGGTTACCTCAGTCGCCAAGCCTAGCCGAATCGGCGGAGCTCGATTTCACCACTGATCGAACTTGAGCCAGGTAGACAAACCCCGCCCACCAGTAAAGTCCGATGCCCCAAAGGGCAAATGCCCAAGCCACCGGCAAAACGAAAAGCGAGATATCTGGAAAAGCCGCCGCGATGAGAAGCAGCGGAAATGAGTAAAGCAACGCGAAGGTGCCGGCCTTACCGAGGTAGTGAACCGGAAGCGGCCCATAGCCACGGCTGGCGAGAATTGGGTAGGTGAAAAGTAGAATCAGATCGCGGGCGATAACCACTATCGTTAGCCAGAGCGGAATGTAACCGACGATTGCTAGACCGATCAGGGTTGCGAAAATGTAGAGCCGATCGGCCGCCGGGTCGAGCAACTGCCCAAGACGAGTCTCTTGCTTTAGTTTTCTGGCGAAGTAACCGTCGAGGTAGTCGGTGATACTAGCGACTGCCAAAACGATAATCGCCTCGACGTTGCGACCGTTGAGAATGAGAACAAGAAAAACCGGCACGAGCGCGAGGCGCAAGAGGCTGAGCAAGTTTGGAACTGTGCCGAGCTGCTGCCAGATGCTCATGATTTCCTTTCTCTAGTCGGGCTAGCGGGATTTGAACCCACGACCCCTTGTCCCCCAGACAAGTGCGCTACCAAGCTGCGCTATAGCCCGTTTATCTATTGGAGTTTATCGCTTTCGCTTCTCGCGAATTCGCATGGCAACCTCAATCGGACTTCCCTCGAAACCGTAGGTTTCGCGAAGTCTGCGCTGAATGAATCTGCGATAGCCAGGGTCTAAGAAGCCCGTGCTAAACAAAACGAATTTCGGTGGCCGACTTGAAACCTGGCTGCCGTAAAGAATCCTCGGCTGTTTTCCGCCGCGAACAGGATGCGGATTCGCCATCGTGAGTTCTTGTAGAAACGCGTTGAATTTGCCGGTTGCCACTCGGGTGTCCCAACCGTCGAGTGCGACTTCAAGAGCTGGAACTAACTTCTCGAGGTGCCTACCGGTTTTGGCAGAGATGTTTACGCGCGGCGCCCAGTCGACGTGAGCTAGATCTTGTTCAATTTCGCGCTCAAGATACTTGCGACGTTCGTCGTCTAGCTCGTCCCACTTGTTGAATGCTAATTGGTTGAGTGACATCGAAGAGCACAACCGCTACCTCTGCTCGCTCTAGTGCGGCTGCCGTTCTCAAGCTCGCATAGAAGTCTGCGCCCTGAGCCAAGTGCACCCGGCGTCGAATGCCGGCAGTGTCAACAAAGCGCCAGATGCGCCCGCCGAGTTCAACCTGCTCGTCAATCGGATCGCGCGTTGTGCCGGCTAGATCGTTTACAACCGCACGCTCAGAACCAACGGCCTTGTTCAACAGCGAAGACTTGCCAACGTTCGGCCGACCAATAATGGCGACCCTTCTCGGCCCACCAAATTCTTGCTTTGCGACCGCAGAAACTTCTGGCAGAACTTTCATGGCGGCGTCGAGCATGTCTGCCACGCCTCGGCCGTGAACCGCAGAGACTGGAAACGGCTCGCCGAGCCCGAGCGACCAGAGAGCCGCTGCCTCTGGCTCTTGCTTCAAGTCATCGATCTTGTTAGCTACCAGAATTACTGGCTTGCCGCTCTTGCGAAGCATCGGCACTACTCGTTCGTCGCTAGATGTCGCTCCGACCATCGCGTCGGCAACAAAAATAACGGCATCGGCTAGCTCTATGGCAATTTCGGCTTGGATAGCGACCGACTTATCGATTCCCTTGGCGTCTGGCTCCCACCCGCCGGTGTCTACCAGGGTGAACTTTCGGTCGTTCCACTCGGCCTTGTAAGAAACTCGGTCGCGGGTTACTCCTGGCTTGTCTTCGACAACCGCCTCGCGACGGCCAAGAATGCGGTTCACGAGGGCAGACTTGCCAACGTTCGGCCGACCCACGATTGCAAGCACCGGCAGCGCCGGAAGATATAGGGGTTCGTCTTCGAAACCCAGTTCGGTAGCCAATACATCTAGGTCTTCAGGATCGAGGTCGTACTCCTCTAGGCCCATGCGCATGGCTTTGGCCTTGGTTTCGGCGTCTTGGTCTGAGACCTCGCGAAGCTTCTCTAAAAATTCGGGAGCAATTGGCTCATATTCGAAGTCGTCGTTCATTGAGCGCTCGCTTTCAGGTCAGCTTTAATTTGGGCAATCATGACCGAAACGGTTTGATCAAAATCTAGGTTTGAAGAATCAATTAGCGTCACTCCGGCAGCAGCATTCATGAAGTCGACGATCTTTGAGTCGGTTTCGTCTCGCTTCGAGACCTGATTGACAACAGCGCTAGCCGAGTCTGCCGAAAGCTCTTTAGACCTTCTTTGCAATCGTACCTCCTCGGATGCCGTGAGCAGAAGCCTGCTTTGGGCATCGGGAAAGACCACGGTTGTGATATCTCGACCTTCGACGATTGCGCCCTCATACGGGCACTCATCGACGATTTTCTGGGTGAGTCGCTTCATGAAATCGCGCACTTGCGAAAGCGCAGCCACCGAACTCACGGTTTCAGAAATCAGGGATGTGCGAATCGCCTCGGTTACATCGTGTTCACCGACCCGCACCCAAAAATTGTCAGGATCAGTCGAAATCGAATATTCAAAATCAGTTTCGAAGTCGTTGGCAGCTAGTCTCTCGAAACTCAGGCCGTTCAGGGTGGCCCAGGCAAGCGCTCTATACGCGGCGCCGGTGTCTAGGTAGGCAAAGCCAAATTCTCGAGCCACCTGTTTGCTCACGCTTGACTTACCAGAACCGGCAGGGCCATCGATTGCAACGATTACCTTGCTCACTAGCCCACCAACTTCCAACCGCGTTGGGTTAGCGCAGAAACCAGCTCGGTCTCAGCATCTGGAAGCACTGATAATTCGACCAAACCGACCGGGCTGCTCGGTGAGTGCTCGAGTTTAATTTCCTCGAGGTTCACGCCGATTTCGCCGATTTCGCTTAGCAAGCGAGCCAATTCACCTGGCTTGTCGTCAATCATCACGGTAGTGATCGAGTAACGAGTTGCCTTGGTGCCGTGCTTGCCTGGCAGCTTGGCCACACCGAGATTTCCCCGCTCGAGCAAAGAGTTGAGAGTTGCTAGTGCTCCGGTTGCCTGCGGATCGTCGAGTGCTTTGGCCACCGAATCAAGATCTGCCTGAAGTTTGCGCAACACCGAACGAACCTCGGGTGCATTGGCCGCAAGAATCTGAATCCAAAGTTTCGGGTCGCTGGCCGCAATGCGCGTTGTGTCGCGCACGCCCTGACCCGCCAGAGCGACATCTTCGTCGAAGGCGTCAACCAGAGTTGCCGCGGTAAGGCTGGCGACCAACTGCGGAAGGTGAGAAACATAGGCAACAGCGCGATCATGTTCTGCGGCTGAAACACGAATCGGCGATGCCGAGAGATCCAGTGCCAAATTCTCAATTGCCTGAACCGCACTGCTCGAGCTTTGGTCAGAAGGTGTCAGCACCCAAACTCGACCGAAAAAGAGATCGGCCCGACCCGATGCTGCACCGCCGCGCTCGCGCCCGGCCATCGGGTGTGAGCCAACGTATCGCGCAAGGTCTGCTGAGTTCGCGCGCAGCTTCTCTAGAATTGCCGACTTCACGCTGGCGACATCCGTGACGATAGCCGCCGAAAACTTCAACAATTCCTGCTCTACGACGACTGCAGTGACATCCGGCGGAACACAGACGACAATCAAATTCGGGGCATCACTTGAAGTTGGCTGTCGACCGGCACCGTAATCGATGGCGAGTGACTGCACCGCCGGCGAAATATCCTCGATAATCACATCAACACCCAGTTTGCTCAAGGCAAGGCCGACGCTGGTGCCGATAAGACCGGCACCGACTATGCGAACTTGACCATGGGTGCGAGAAGTCACTGGGCGAGATCCAAACGCAATGCTGTCGCGCCACGAAGGTAAACGTGCTGAATCTCTTGGCGACTGGTTTCGATGTCTGCGTAAACCATCACACGGATTACGCGCTCAAGCGAATGCTTCACGTCCATTTCGACGAAACACATCAGTGGAACATCGCCGAGCCCGAGTTCGCGAGCGGCTAGCGCTGGAAATTCGCTGGTGATGTCTGGTGTCGCGGTGAAGAGAATCGAGACGAGCGATGAACTATCTATGTTGTTCACGTGCAAAACCTTCGATAGCAGTTCGGCTGTCGACTTGAGTAGGTGCTCGCGCTCATCGGTCTCGAGC
>CAZDKF010000032.1:7993-8960 GCA_964505955.1 uncultured Rhodoluna sp.
TTCAAGAGCGCGCCGATCTCAACCTTGCTAAGTTCGCGAACCTTGCCGACCTTGAGCGGCCCAAGTTGAATTGAGCCAAACTGCTTTCGCACCAAACCGAGAACCGGGTGCCCCAGAAAATCGAACATTCTGCGCACGATTCGGTTGCGACCTGAGTGCAACTCTATTTCTAGAAGGCTCTCACCTATCGATACCTGCACCAACTTGGCCTTGTCGGCCTTGATGAAACCGTCTTCGAGCTCGAAACCGCTTAGCAGTTTATGAACGATGCCTGGCTCGACAACTCCCTGAACGCGAACGACGTAGGTCTTTGTGACTCCGAACTTAGGGTGCGCTAGCTTGTGCGCAAGGTCGCCGTCGTTGGTCATAATAATCAGCCCGCTGGTTTCGGCATCAAGTCGGCCCACGTTGAACACTCGCTCGTAGCCTTCAACAAACTGGCTTAGGTCGGCTCGGCCGTTTTCGTCGGCCATGCTGCTCACAACGCCGACCGGTTTGTTGAGAGCTAGATAGACCTTGGAGACGTCAAGCTGAATTGGCGTTCCGCTGACGGTTACGCGATCTACTTCTGGATCTACCCGAGTGCCAAGCTCGGTAACTCGCTTGCCGTTCACGGTGACCTGCCCACGAACTATGAGGTCTTCGCAAACCCGGCGCGAGGCAACCCCAGCCGCAGCCATGACCTTCTGAAGGCGAACGCCTTGCTCGTTTTCTGAATTGTCGGCTTCTGAGTTACGCGGTCTTGAACTAGAGGTTGGCATCGAAGTCACTATCTGCGTCTGGAAGGTAAGGACTAATCATCGGCAGATCTTCAAGCGAGTTGATTCCGAGAAGTTCTAGAAGCAAAGGAGTTGTTCCGTAGTTGATTGCGCCGGTTTCACTGTCGGTAAACAGTTCGGTGATTAGCCCGCGACTGATTAGTGTCTTGACAACCGAATCGACGTTCACGGCGCGAATAGAAGCAACC
>CAZDKF010000033.1:0-292 GCA_964505955.1 uncultured Rhodoluna sp.
GAACTGATCGCTCCAGAAAGATGGCATCGGCGCAAAGGTTTCATCGAGCACTGCGGGCCAGTTCTCCGCCGCGTTGAGTTTCGCGGCGAGCACCTGACCAACGCGCTTGGCGGTATCCGTGGGAATGTTCCAGTGCTCAACTCGGCGGGCAACCCCATCGAAAAGAGGGTTAGCAAACCTTGCAATATCGCCGATTGCATAGACATCTTCACAAACGGAGCCGTCAGTTTTGGCGGCACGCATCGCGTTATCGGTGAGCACGCCATCGCTCAAATCTAAGTCGGTGCCCACG
>CAZDKF010000033.1:302-8744 GCA_964505955.1 uncultured Rhodoluna sp.
TAATAAGTATGAAAGCAATCATTTACAAGCGTTTAATCGCGCAATTAAGACAATCTCTATTAGCAAATTTCGGTGCAATGGCCTCGATGAACACATCGCAGGCCAGCTCTTCGCCGGTGTCGAGAAGCACGCCAGAAACCTTAGCCTCGCCAATCAAGTCGCTAACCGAAGTTTTCATTCTGAAGCGAACACCCTCGGCTTCATGGCGGCGCTGAATTTCGCGAGCTAACTCAACGCCGAGAGGTCGAACAATTGGGTGAATGCCGGGTGCAACCACGGTCACGTCACAGCCAAGTTTGCGAGCGGTTGCCGCAACCTCGCAGCCTATGAAGCCGGCACCCAGAATCACAACGCGTGCACCAGGCACGAGTTCGGCTCGCAAAGCAATTGCGTCATCTAGTGTGCGAACCGCGTGACGCCCGGCCAGCTCAGAGTTGCTAACCTGCAGGCGCTTCGGGCGAAGACCGGTTGCGATGATCAGGGCAGCGTAGGGGTGCACCTGACCGGTCGAGTCGGTGACCGTGTGATGCTCAAGGTCTGCGCCAACGGCTCGTGTGCCGAGAATCCAGTTGACGTCTTCGGTAGCTGGTCGCTGCGCGAAGGCAACAGCCTCGTGGCTCACCTCTTTGGCGAGCACTTCTTTGCTCAGCGGCGGGCGGTTATAGGGCGCGTATGGCTCTTCGCCAATTGCGGTGATTGGGCCGGTATAACCGAATCGTCGCAATGCCTCCGCTACGCGCAATCCACCCATGGATGCGCCAACGATGACGACCGGCTTGGTCACGATTTATCCGTGTGCTTATTTTTCGACGATAAAGATGGCCTGCATTGGGCAGACATCGATTGCGGCTTCAACGTTGGCGCGTTCGCTCTCGTCTGCTTCTGCGGTGTACTCGAGCTTGTCGTCGTTGTTGAGACGAAAAATGTTTGGCGCTTCGAAAACGCACTGGCCGTAGTGCTGGCACTTGGTCATGTCGACTTCAATTTTGATGGTCATTTACTTCTCCTCAACGGTTGATGGGTAAAGGTCTTTTGATGGTGTGCGAATTCCGCGAAACTCCCAGTCGCCACCGAGTGCGGTTGAAATTACTTCTTCGCTTTCGGTTGGCTGCGCGCCAACGTCGGTTCGAATTGGGGTTGGGCCTTCGACGATGTGGTTGGTTAGTTTTCCTAAGCCCTCAACTTCAACTTCGACTACATCACCCGGTTGAACGGGGCGCGAGAAGGCTGGGGTGCCGCTGAACAAGATGTCGCCCGGCACAAGTGTGATGGTGCGAGCAATATCGGCAACCAGGTAGTGCATGTCCCACTCCATGTTGTCGGTGTTGTCTTCTTGCTTCACGACACCGTTGACGAGAGTGCGAATGGTCTTGTTTTTGAAATCCCAATCGGTAACCACGCCCGGGCCGATTGGCGCGAGCGTATCTGAACCCTTAACGCGCAACATCGAGCCGGCGTCGGTGTCGCGAAAATCGTGCAGGCCGTAGTCGTTGCCGATTGTGTAGCCAGCTATGTAATCGCCAGCTTCGGCAGGTGAAATGTTGCGGCAGGTCTTGCCGATAACGATCACGATTTCGCCTTCGTAGTTCAACCACTTGCATCCCTGTGGGCGAACCACGGCGGCATTGTGGCTGTTCATTGCGGTGACCGGCTTCTGAAAGTATGTAGGCGCTGCCGGCAACTTGGTCATGAACTCTTTGGTGCGGCTGTCGTAGTTCAGGTGCACGGCGATGATCTTGGTTGGTTCAACCGGTGGCAGGTGAACCGCGTCGGCGATGGCAACTCGACGACCGTCGCCTGCAACCAGGTGTTCGCCGTCGCGAGTTACCTGGGTTGCGTAACCATCGAGCAGAATGCGTCTAAATTCAGCCACGGCTGTTCACCAGGTCTTTGGGCAGTGGAAAGCCTCCCTCTGGGCGAGGGAAGTAGACGTGCACCTGTCCAGTTCCGATCGAGTTCTCGTATTCGCTATACATGACGCCCTTTGCGGTGTTGTTCTCTTCGCCTGTAGCGCCCGCCATTGCGAGCCAGTGGTAGAAGCCAGCTTCTGGTTTGTACTTCTTGAAGTTAGGCATGTTGTCGAGAATCGCCTTGTGGTCGCCGGCCTTCATCCACTCGAGCACCTCGAGGTCGGCGGCGTATGCCTCTGGCGTGAAGATGTGCTTCGGGTCGCTTGCCTCGTGCTTGCGAAGTTCGCGCAACGGCCAGAAGGTGTGTGACAGCGCACCCGACGCCAGCAACAGCACCTTGCGATCGCTATCACGGATGGCTTCGCCGAGCGCACGCCCAGCTCGCTTGAAGTCTTCGTAGTCGCCGGTCTGGCAAACGCTCATGCTTACCCAGCGCTTGTCGTCGAGACCGCGACCAAGGTAGTGCCAAAGGTTTACGGTCGCATAGAAAATCGGAAGGTGCGGGTCTGCAATCGGTGTGATCCAGGTGCCGTTCTTCTCGTCATACTTTGCAACGAGGTTTGCGAGTTCTGGGTCACCCTTCATCGCATAGGGAACCTGCGACATTCCACGTGGCAATTCTTCTGAGGTGAAAAGACCGCTGCGCTCAGCTGCCGATGTGATTACAAACTCAACGGTGGTTGCCCAGTGTGAATCGAGCACGACAACGGTGTCGAAGTCGAGAGTTTCCATGACCTCTTTGCGAAAACGCTTGAGGCCTGGCACGAGAGTGATCTCTTTGCCGTTATTCAGATCTAAACGGGTCGCCTCCGGCAACATGATTGTTGGCACGTGAGCAAGAATTGCTGCGCCTACTACTTCGCCCATTGTCTATTCCTTCCATCCATTTGGTGAAACCACTGTGTTCTTTACATCTGCATAGAAATCGAATGACCAGTTGCCGCCCTCGCGGCCAATGCCTGACTTCTTCGAGCCACCGAACGGAGCTCGAAGGTCGCGCACGAAGAAACAGTTAACCCAAATTGTGCCAGCAACCAGTTCTTTTGTGATCTTGTCTGCGTGCTCTCGCTTGCCAGAAACCACAACCGCGGCCAGACCGAACTCGGTGCCGTTTGCCATCTCGAGGGCCTGCTCGTCGGAGTTGAAAGTCTGCATGCAAAGCACCGGGCCAAAGACCTCTGCGGTAACTATCTCGCTGCCCGCGGCTGGGTTCTTGACCAGTGTCGGCCTAAAGAACAGGCCACCGAGGTCGGCGTTTGGCTCGCCGCCCATGATGATGTCTGCGCCCTCTGCCTTGGCGCGATCGACGAAGCCCTTGATGCGGTCGAAGTGCACCTGGTGAATCTGCGGGCCGATGTCGGTGTTCTCGTCGCGAGGGTCACCCTGGTTGATTTTGCCCGCACGCTCAATGAACTTGGCTGCAAACTCGTCGGCAACCGATTCGTGAACCAAGATGCGGGTGCCCGACAGGCAAACCTGGCCGGCGTTGTCATATTGCTCAACGGCGAGTTCGGCTGCGAGGTCGAGGTCGGCATCTTCAAACACCAGCAGCGGGCTCTTTCCGCCGAGTTCAAAACTCACAGGGGTTAAATTGTCTGCCGCCGCGCGCGCAATAACTTTTGCTGTCGGCACCGAACCGGTGAAAGAAATTCGCGAGATGTCTTTGTGAGCAACAAGTGCCGCGCCGGCTTCTTTTCCGTAACCCTGAACCACGTTGAAAACGCCATCTGGAATTCCGGCTTGCTTGGTTAGGTCTGCGAAATAAGACGCCGACAGGGGAGTCCACTCTGCAGGCTTCAAAACGACTGTGTCACCCGCTGCGAGCGCTGGGCCAATCTTCCAGGTTGCCAACATCAGCGGCAAGGGCTATGGAACCGAGAGTTCTGTGCTTGCAGACGTGATGATTCTCTTGCACGTTAGCGAAGATCGCAAGAACGCAACTGCGGTTAGCTTTCCACGCGACCTGATGGTGCCTTGGCCGGCATGCCCGAGCACAACAGGCGGCCCGGGCTACCTGCCTCAGTCACTCGGACAGCTAAACGCAACAATTGCAAACGGGGGGCCGGGTTGCACACTTCTCACAATCGAACAACTAACCGGCTTGAAGATTCCATACCTGGCAATGATTGAGTTCAATGGCGTAATTGAAATGTCGAACGCCATTGGTGGGGTTGATGTTTGTGTTGCGCAAGAAATCAACGACCCTTACACACAGACATATTTGAAGCCAGGCGAATACACCCTGCAAGGAAAAGCCGCTCTTCAGTTCTTGCGCACACGTCACGGTGTCGGTGACGGTTCTGACCTCTCGCGAATTTCAAACCAACAGGTCTTCTTGACTTCACTTGTGCGCAAAGTTAAGAGTGCCGGTGTATTGACTAACCCGGTGCAGTTGTATTCGCTTGCCAATGCAGCAGCTCGCAACATGCAACTTTCAGAGTCGCTAACCGATTTGGGAACCATGGTTTCAATCGCGTCTTCGTTGCAAAACGTAGATCTTGAAAACATCGTGTTTTTGCAGGTTCCGGTTCGCGGTGGTTTGCCAGCACCATACTCTGGTCGCGTTATGCCCGTGTATGAGCAGGCCAACATCCTGTTTCAAAAGCTTGTGAATGATGAGCCAATCGTGCTCGGCAGCAACACAGGGCAGGGTGCCGTAGTTGCCACACCAACCCCAACTCCAACTAGCTCGAGCAAGCCGACACCCGGCGCAGCGAGCCCGAGTCCGACTGCTACCGAAAGTCTCGATTGGGCGACCGGTACCAACGCTGCGACCAAAACCTGTTCAAACTAGGGGGCTTGGCGAGCCACCGTCTGGTCGGCTAAACTAAGCCAGTTGTACTCAGGAGTCGTCGCATAGCCCGGTCGAGTGCGCCTCACTGCTAATGAGGTAAGGATCTAAAGTCCTTCGGAGGTTCAAATCCTCTCGACTCCGCAAGGTTCCGCATGGTGATGAAAAGTGTCGAGTTGTGACACTTTTCGAAGACAGGCGAACCTAGACCACTGCTGGTGCCGATTTACATCGGAGCAGCAGGTGGGTAAAGTTAGAAAGTTGCTCTCGAGCAACAGCCCCTCCAACCAGGGGCAAAGGCGTTTGTCTGATTCCTTCGGAATCAGCAATCGCTCCGTGGTAACTGATTGAAAGTAAACTTTCATCAGGTCCCACTCCGCGTTTGTAGCTCAACGGATAGAGCATCTGACTACGGATCAGAAGGTTGGGGGTTCGAGGCCCTCCAAGCGCACGAAACGACCTGATAACTTTAGGTCGTTTTTTGCTTGTCGGGACTCATCGGCCTTCGGCCTTATCCAGACGAGAGGACGTAAACCCAATGCACTCATCGGGTAATTCAACCGGTTTGTTCAAAGTGCGCTGCATGACGCTGTTGCAGATGTTCCTAGGGTTCAAATCTCAAGATGTCGCCTGGTTGACACTCGAGCACCGCACACAATGCCGCCAACGTCGAAAACCTTACGGCTCTGGCCCGATTATTTTTCAGAACGAATAGATTTGCTTGGGTAATGCCAACCTTGTCTGCAAGTTGGGCAACAGTTAGCCCTTTCTTCTCTCGAAGATCTTCAAAATCAACAATAATGTTCATCTACACAACTCCCGCAAGCTCTTCCGAAGCCATTGTTGCACGACGGAGAAGGCCTAGAAGGCTACTAGTCACCATCGAGACTGCAAGGCAGAAAATCGAAAGTGAAATGAGTGCGAACAAGTAAAAAGGTGGTAAGGCCTGTTTTGAGCTGAGCCAAAGCAAAATGAGAACAAAAGAGGCAGCTAGGCCGAGCGGTGTAATTTCGAGAAGCCGGACCCACTTATACGTTCTTTGCGAGAGCATTTGATCACGGTGCACCAAACGCTGCAAGTACAAAACTTCTAGGAAGATGGCTATCGATATCACAATTGGAATAGTCAGAAGGACTCGAATCGTTAGCCCATCGTTTGAAAACTCAGAATACCGGGAAGCAAGCTCAAGGCTAACTTGGGGTACCAGCAAGGAAACGGCAAGAAGACCCGCTAAGGCCAACATGATAAGAAACAGCTGACCGAAGAATAAGCTCAAGGTCTTCATTTGGTGCATCCTTTCTCAAAGGGGTATTGACAAACGATAGATTGATTATCAATACTATACTCTAGGTTAGTCCGCAAAGACAATCCAAGTAAATATCAACGTAACGGGGACCACTTGAAAATTCGAACAGCAGTCATCGGCCTTTTGCTATCGCAGCTACCGTCGGCAAGTTTTGCAAGCGCTTTGCCAGGAGCTGTTACTAATGCAACTCAGGTCACGGAAACACAGCACTTATCGGAATTCGTCTCTAATTTAGATGGATATGAGGTCGACAATTACGAAATTGAACTTACTCCCGGGAGCGGGACTGTAGGTCTTAGGTGGGGAGATCGGACTCGAGGAACTTGGGGTTCCAGCTACGCGACTTCAACTGAAATCGCTTACCTCTATTACCAAGGTAAAGCACGGGCCGCAGGTAACGTCTTTGATGGAAAGCGAATTGTGCAGGTGTGCATCTGGTACACCCGCAACGGCGTCAATCTGACAGCTACAGTTTGCTCAAATGCTTCGAGTGCTTCCGGTGTTTGGACTTCGGGACCGGAGGTCTCTGTAGGCGCATGGGACACGCTGCTTTGGGATGCTCCGAAGACTCTGTTCAATATTCAAACAGTTCGAATTAGTCCAAGCGTTATTGAATAATGACGGGGTGAGTTGCCATTGAGGCATTAGGTGGCAAGAGCAGCCTGAAGGTCTTTTCCTACACTTCCGTGATTCAGGTTAACGGCTAAGAGGTACTGCAACCCAAAGACAGATCAGAAGGTTGGGGGTTCGAGTCCCTCCAAGCGCACGAAAACCCGGTTTCTTCTCACGAGCCGGGTTTTTACTTTTTGCGCTGTGTTTCTGTTTCGAGAACCGCCATTGCCGCGTTGTGACCACCGATGCCGCTAACCGCGCCTCCGCGTTGAGCGGTTGAACCGCAGAACATAATGTCGTCAATTCCAGAGTCGACACCCCAGCGTTGCGCAGCTGTGTCTAGCTCAGTGCTGTCTGTCACGAACGGCCAACTCAGCGGCGCGTGAAAGATGTTTCCGCCGGGCAAGCCGAGCGCATCCTCGAGGTCTTGCGTCGTTTTGGTCTCTATGCAGAGTTCACCTCTTGTGTCGGTTAGCAACAAATCACGGATGTCTTCGTCGAGCACCGAGTTGATCGAAGCGATCACGGCTTGCTCGAACGCATCGCGCATGGCATCGTGATCGCGACCGGCGAGCAGTGAGTGTGGTGTGTGCAGCGCGAACACGGTAAGCGTCTGCGCGCCAGATGCCTGCAACTCTGCACCAAGAATGCTCGGGTCGGTTAGTGAATGACAATAAATCTCGCAGGGTAGCGGGTTTGGAATATCACCGCGAACAGCTTGGTCGAATGCGGTTTGCAATTGCTCGAAGTTTTCGTTGATGTGAAAGGTTCCGCCGAACGCAGCAATCGGGTCGGTGCCCGACTTCAGTTTTGGCAAACGCTTGAGCAGCATGTTAACTTTGACTTGCGCGCCTTCGATGGTGTGCTGCTTCGGCTTGCCGAGTAGCTTGTTTAAGACTGGCCGCGAAACGTTGGCAAGAACATATCGCGCAGAGATGGTTTTCGTTTGACCATTCTCATTGAAAGTAACAACGCGGTTCTCGCCAATTGAGAGCACTTCACATTTTGGTTTTAGCTCGGCACCAAACTCGAGCGCGCGCTTCGCCATAGATTCGGTGACGGCACCCATACCGCCAACCGGAATGCTCCACTCGCCGGTTTCGTTTCCAATCACGTGATATAAAAAGCACTTGTTTGCGTCTAGCTCTGCATCGTGATTCGAAGCGAAGGTTCCGATTAGTGCGTCGGTCATAACCACTCCGCGAACCAAGTCACTCTCAAATGTTTTCTCAATCACTTCGCCGATTGGTCGCACAAAGAAATCGCGCCAGAGCTCTGGCCCGAGCAGCTCGGCAACCTCGCTCTCGGTGCGCAGAGGTTCGAGCACAGTGCCGAACAGCTTTTGTGCAATCTGCTCGGTCTTGGCATAGAACTCGTTCCAGCGATCGAAGTCGGCAGCCGCGTTGATCGTGGCGAAAGACTGCTCGGTAGCCCCGGCGTCATGTTTGTCGATTAGCAAACCGCTGCCCGTCAAGGGGTCGGGAGTGAACGAACCAAAGCGACGGGGTGCAAGTTCAACTTCGAGGCCGAGATCGTCAATAACCTGCGCGGGCAGCAAGCTAACGAGATACGAATAGCGTGAGAGTCGGGCGTCGATTCCTTCGAAAGACCTGGCCGAGATGGCAGCGCCGCCCAAGACATCTTGTTTCTCGAGCACGACTACCGAAAGACCGGCTTTAGCGAGATAGCCTGCGGCAACAAGACCGTTGTGGCCACCGCCGATGATTGCTACGTCATAGCTCTGATCAGTCATTCGCTAACCTCTTCGCTTTCATCATACAAGTGGCAAACGGGAGACTCGGAGAAAAGCAAATGGCTAGACC
>CAZDKF010000034.1:0-1863 GCA_964505955.1 uncultured Rhodoluna sp.
TCCGATGCCGGCGTTGTGCAGTTCGTCAATCAAAAACTTCAGATCGTCTGGTGAACCGAAGCGAGATGTTGGCGCGTAGTAGCCGGTGACTTGATATCCCCAAGACGGAGCAAACGGATGTTCGGCAAGTGGCATGAATTCGACGTGAGTGAAGCCGAGCTCTTGGATGTATGGAATCAGCTCACCGGCTAACTCGCGGTAGCTGAGGTCTTTGCGCCACGAACCAACGTGTAGTTCATAAATCGACATGGGTGACTTGAGCGCGTCGCGCTTGGTGCGATGCTCTAGCCACGCGGCGTCGGCCCACTTGTGAAATGACTCTGTGACGATTGAGGCAGTAGCCGGGGGAGTCTCGGTGTGACGTGCCATCGGGTCGATTTTGGTGATCCAGGCATTCGCCTTGGTGAGAATCTCGTATTTGTACTTGGTGCCAGCCGCCAAGCCGGGCACAAAGATCTCCCAAACGCCACTCGAGCCCATGGCCCGCATAGAGTGCCCAACGCCGTTCCAGTGGTTGAAGTCACCGACAACGCGAACCGCCTGAGCATTCGGTGCCCAGACCGCAAAGCTCGCGCCAGTGCTGCCGCCAAGGCTGCCGGCGATGGTTCGCACGTGAGAGCCGAGCACCTTCCAGAGTTCTTCGTGACGCCCTTCGGCAATTAGGTGCAGGTCGACATCGCCGAGGGTGGGCAGGTAGTGATATGGGTCATCGGTAAGCCACTCGGTGATCTTGCCGTTCTCGAGATAGTGAGCAACGAGTCGGTAATCGGGCACAGATTTGGTCTTCACAAAGCCCTGAAAGAGACCGTTCTCAACGTGGTCTAACTCGACCTGAAGACTGCCCTCGAGTTGCACAAAAACCTTCGTGGCCAGGGGCTTGAGTGTGCGAATAATCCAGCCACCGTCGTGCGGGTGTGCTCCGAGAACCGAGTGCGGTGCGTGCGAAGCGCCCGCAGTAACTTTTGCGACGAGCTCTCGATCGAGTTCTGGCAGCGCGTTGTCTTTTTTGCCGAACAGCATTCTAGTTTCGTTTCGTTACATGCAAAATGTGTGCCGGCTCTTGCCGCGGGTCTAGTCGAACGTAGTTGCTTGCACTCCAGATGAACTTCTGGTCGGTGAGCAGATCTCGCACTTCGAAGCTCTCAGAGTCGATACCAAGTATTTTCAAATCGAGGTGCACTGTTGTTTCGCGAACCGAGTGCGGATCAACGTTTACAACAACAATCACCGTGTCGGTTTTGCCGTTCGGTGTGTGCTCTGCCGAAAGGTGCTTGCTGAAAACCAAGATTGAACCGTCTTCACTCGAGTGAAGTTGCAGATTGCGAAGCTGTCGCAGAGCAGGGTGCTCTGCGCGTGCGTCGTTTAGTTTTTGAATCAGCGGCGCAATCGACCTGCCGTTCTTTCCGGCAGCCTTAAAGTCGCGCGGCTTGTATTCGTACTTCTCGCTGTCGATGTGTTCTTCGGCTCCAGGTCTGGCAACAGCCTCAACAAGTTCGAAGCCGCTGTACACGCCCCAGCTTGCACCAGCCATTGCAGCAACTATCGCGCGAATCTTGTGACCGGCAGGCCCGCCGAACTGAAGGTATTCGGTGAGTATGTCTGGCGTGCTCACCCAGAGGTTCGGCCTAAAGAAGTCTGCGGTTTCGCGTGAGAGTTCTGTGAGGTAGCTCTCTAGTTCGGCTTTGCTATTTCGCCAAGTGAAGTAGGTGTAGCTCTGCTGAAAACCGATTTTGCCTAGCGTGTGCATCATCGCCGGACGGGTGAATGCCTCAGCCAAGAAGATCACGTCTTCAAACTCAGCGTTGACCTCGGCGATTAGCCACTGCCAAAAGTTCACCGGCTTGGTGTGCGGGTTGTCTACCC
>CAZDKF010000034.1:1873-4173 GCA_964505955.1 uncultured Rhodoluna sp.
AATCCAGTGTTTTACGACCCTGAGCACCTCAAGATAGATGCCATCGCGGTCGTTGTCGAAGTTGATCGGGTATATGTCTTGATACTTCTTTGGCGGGTTCTCGGCATAGGCAATCGTGCCATCGGCCCTGGTCGTAAACCACTCTGGGTTGCTTTTTACCCACGGATGATCGGGTGATGCCTGCAGCGCTAAGTCGAGGGCGATTTCTAGACCGAGGTCGTTCGCCTTCTTTAGAAAGTCTTTGAAGTCTTGCTCTGTGCCGAGGTCTGGATGAATCGCATCGTGGCCACCGGTGGTGTTTCCGATGGCCCAGGGTGAACCCGGGTCGCCGCTTGCGGCATTCAGTGAGTTGTTCGGACCCTTGCGAAACGCGGTGCCGATTGGATGAATTGGCGGAAGGTAAACAATCTGAAAACCCATCTCGGCAACCGCAACCAATCGCTTCGACGCGGTCTTGAAGTTTCCAGAAGTCCAGGTCTTGGTTTTTGGGTCGAGCACAGCACCTTCGCTGCGCGGAAAGAATTCATACCAGGCAGCGGCACCGGCAAACTCGCGCTCGCACTTGATAGTGAATGTTTCGCTCAGTGTAACCAAGCTGCGAATTGGGTTGTCTGACATGTATTTCAAAATCGTTGCGGTTTCTGTTTCGGCAAGTCGAGCTTTAGCAGACTTAGATTTGTCGCTGAGCTTCTCGGCGAGCTCGACTAATTGTTTGGCCTCATTTGCAGAACGTTCTGGTTCGGCGGCGGCTTTAGCAAAAAGCGCAACGCCCTCGAGCATCATCAGTTCTTCGTCGACGCCAACCGCAATCTTCACCGTGGCACTGTGGTGCCAAGTTTCAAAGTCGTCGCCAAAGGCGCGAATCTGAAAGCGGTAATCGCCTTTCTCGTTGAGCTGGGCGACGGTGTGCCAAGAGTCCGAGCCGGGTGCCCTAGGCTTCATGCGGTAAACGGTCACCTTGGCGGTTGGCGAGGTGAGAATTAGTTCGACGCCAAGCGCATCGTGACCCTCGCGAAAGACGACAGCACTAAACGGAATTACTTCGCCAACAAATGCTTTGGCCGAGTAAGCGCCGCCATCGACAACAGGCGAGACGGCAGTGATAGGCAGGCGACCAATCAGCGCATCGTGCTGAATCTGGGTTTCTTTCGGCTTAGCCACAAGTCAAGGGTAGTCACCAAAGGGCAGACCGACCAATACGGTTTAGAGAACAACCTCTAGATAACTCTGTATAGCCTGATGCTCATCGGTGGAAGGGACAAAACATCACCGGGCTTCGCTGCGGATTTCTCAAGCAGGTTGGGGTTCTCGACCGCGCTATCCCAGAGCAATTCGAACCGATTTGCCTCTATCTCGCTCGAAAGCGTGAACTCGATCTCGTCTTCTGTGCCGTGCACAATGAGCAGCAATTGGTTGGGGTTGCCGGGCTCGGCGACGCTCTTGCCGAACTTTGCAAATGAACGGTTCTCGGGGCTATCCCAGTCTGATTCGCTCAGAATCTCGCCGAATAGGTTGTACCAGCGGGCCAGGTCTGACTCTGATGTTGCCTCTTCAAAGTTGTTGAAGTGCTTTGGTCTGAGCACCGGGTTCTCGCGGCGAAGGTGAAGCAGGTGAGCCACGGTATCTTCGAAGTCGCGCTCGTGCTGGCCCAGTTGCCAGTTGACCCAGCTCAGCACGGTGTCTTGGCAGTAGGCGTTGTTGTTTCCGAGCTGCGTTTTGGCCCGCTCGTCACCGGCCGTAATCATCGGGATGCCCGCCGAGAACAGCATGGTCGCCATCAGGTTGCGCATTGCTTGTCTGCGTTGAGCGAGAATTTCTGCGTCAACCTGCTCACCCTCGCCACCGTGGTTAAACGAGTGGTTGTTGTTTGTGCCGTCGCGGTTGCTTTCGCCGTTCTGCTGATTGTGCTTCACGTTATAACTCACGAGGTCGTGCAGTGTGAAGCCGTCGTGCGCGGTTATGAAGTTCACCGTGCCGAGCGGACCACTCGGGCCATCGACGATGTCGCGTGAGCCTGAAACGCGAGTGGCTAGTTCTGCAATTCCGTTGCCGTGAGTGCCGCTGTTTCGCGCGTTAGCAATGTCGGTCAACCAGAAGCGACGAATGCTGTCGCGGTAGCGATCGTTCCACTCGCTGAAGCGATCAGGAAACCCTCCGGTTTGCCAACCACCGAGGCCGACATCCCAGGAAGTCAGATAAGTGCTGGTAGCCGTACCGCGCTGGCTGTTGGGAGCAAGATTGACGAACAGGGTGTTATAGGCCGGGAACATGGTTCCGAAGCCGATGCCGAGCAGCAGGGC
>CAZDKF010000034.1:4183-8654 GCA_964505955.1 uncultured Rhodoluna sp.
CCCAGGGTTCGACAATCATTTTTGATTTTGCGAAATCAGGTTCGCTGACAATTCTCTGCAGCAGCGGGTGGTTCGGATCAAAAGTGTTGTTCTCATCGCGGGCCAGCGTAGTGGCCAGATCGAAACGGAAACCATCGACCTGCATCTCGTTTGTCCAGTAGCGCAGCGAATCAAATACAAGATCGACAACGTGCGGGTTTGAGAAGTCGAGCGAGTTTCCACAGCCGGTGGTGTCGTGATAGTTGCCGAGATCATCTTGGCGGTAGTAGCTGCTGGCGTCGATGCCGCGATAGCTGAAGGTTAGACCGCGCGGGCCTCCCTCTGCAGTGTGGTTGTAGACAACGTCGAGCAAAACCTCGATGCCGTTGCGATGCAGTTCGCGAATCGCTGTTTTTACCTCGTTCAAGATCGCCTGCGGCCCGGCTTCGATCGCACTCTGGCTGGCATAGCGGTGATGCGGGGTAAAGAAGTTGATCGAGTTGTATCCCCAGTAATTGAAAAGCCCCATGTTCAAGAGGTGCGACTCCGAGATGATCTGGTGTATCGGCAGCAGCTCTATAGAGGTAACGCCGATTTTCTTCAGATGCGCGATTGTACTTTCGTGGGCGAGCGCGGCATAGGTGCCGCGAATGTCGTCTGGCAGGTCGGTGTTTCCGCGGGTCAAACCGCGAGCATGAGCCTCGTAGATCACAACCCGGTCGAGCGGCACGTCTGGCTTGGTAACCCCCTGCCAGTCGAAGCTGTCGTCAACTGCCACGCAGTAGTACTCGCGCGCCGACTCGCGCTTGATGCCTCGGGCATAAGGGTCGATAAGCAGCAGGTCTCGGTTGAAGTCATGCCTTGGCCCTTCTGGTCCATCAGCACGGATGGCGTACTTCATGCCCGGCTTCAGCGCGGCAGAGGTTGCCGACCAGATGTCGTTTTCGCCCCTGAGCAGCTCGATTTCGCGTCTAATCTCGCGGGGGTTCTCGTCGTCGAGAATCACAATTGCCAAATATGTGGCGTTGGCCGAGTAAACCCTGATGGTTCCAAGTTCGTTGGCGAAAGTCACGCCAAGTTTGTTGCCCGGCACTGCGAAAGACATAGCCAAAAGCCTAGGCTAGCCACATGGCTATTTACCTCGATTACGCGGCATCCGTGCCGATTAGTGCAGAGGTGCTCGCAACCTTCACAGAGGCGTTGCAAACCGTTGGAAACCCGAGCTCGACTCACTCGCTTGGTCAGGGCAGTCGCATGATGCTCGAAGACGCGCGAGAGCAAATCGCGCTCGCGGTTGGCTGTGATCGCAGCGAAGTGATTTTCACCGCCGGCGGCACCGAGAGCGACAACCTCGCTATCAAGGGGTTGTTCTGGAAGCGGCGTGGCGAAGACCCGGCCCGCAAAGTAATCGTGTCGACCTACATGGAGCACCACGCCGTAATCGACCCAATCGAATGGCTCGAAGCTCACGAGGGTGCCGAAGTCGCATGGATAGGCGTGAGCGACGAGGGAGTGATCGACCTAGCCGCACTCGAGAGCTTCTTGGCGGCGCGCGGCTCAGAGGTTGCCCTAATTTCTATGATGTGGGCCAACAATGAGGTAGGCGTAATCAACGACATCAAGGCCGTCACCGCGCTCGCGGCCAGGCACGGAATTCCGGTTCACAGCGACGCAATCGCAGCGTTCGGGCACGTGCCAATCGATTTCAAGAGCTCTGGGCTTTCAGCGCTGAGCATCTCGGCGCACAAAGTTGGCGGCCCAGTTGGTGTTGGCGCACTCATTCTTTCTCGCGCCGAAACCCTCACACCGCTGACTCACGGTGGCGGGCAGGAGCGCTCGATGAGAAGCGGCACCATGAATGCCGCCGGAGCCAAGGCCTTCGCTCATGCAGCCAGCATTGCCGTCGCCAACATGTCGAAGCACAACTGCCACACCCGGGCACGTGTGGCTCGGCTTCGCGATGGCATCGAGAGCTCTATCTCAGGTGCGCGCTTTAGTCGTGGCTCGGCAGAGGCCATGACACACAACGCACATTTCACCTTTGAGGGCCTGAAGTCTGACGGCCTGCTGTTTTTGCTCGATCAAGCAGATATTGCCGTTTCGGCTGGCTCTGCCTGCCAGGCCGGCGTCGACCGCCCCTCACACGTGCTCTTGGCTATGGGGCGCTCAGAAGAAGAGGCCAACTCGTGCCTGCGAATCACTGTCGGCCTGCAAACCACAGAGGCTGAAATCGAGCGCTTTCTGCAGGTTCTACCAACGGCAGTTGCCGCCGCCCGCAGCGCAAACCCGACTTAAACTTGAACCATGAAGGTTCTTGCTGCGATGTCTGGTGGAGTTGACTCCGCCGTTGCCGCTGCTCGAGCCGTTGAGGCCGGCCACGAAGTGGTTGGCGTTCACCTAGCCCTTTCGCGCATGCCGGGCACGCTTCGAACCGGTTCTCGCGGTTGCTGCACAATCGAAGACAGCATGGATGCGCAGCGCGCAGCCAACATTCTCGGCATTCCTTATTACGTCTGGGATTTCAGCGAAAAGTTCAAAGAAGAAGTAGTCGACGATTTCATTGCCGAATACGAAGCGGGCCGCACGCCGAATCCGTGTATGCGATGCAACGAGCGCATCAAGTTTGCAGCTCTGCTCGAAAAGGCGCTTGCTCTTGGTTTCGATGCAGTTTGCACCGGTCACTACGCAACCATTTTGACTGGCGACGACGGCGAACTCGAATTGCACCGCAGCAATGCCTACGCGAAAGACCAGAGCTATGTGCTCGGCGTGCTGACCACAAAAGAGTTGAAGCACGCGTATTTTCCGATCGGCGCATCGGCTTCAAAAGACGACATCAGGGCTGAGGCCTCAGCGCGCGGATTAGCCGTCGCCAACAAACCAGACAGCTATGACATCTGCTTCATTCCAGAAGGCGACACGCAAGATTGGCTCGCCGACAAGCTCGGTGAAAAAGAAGGCGAGATTGTTGATCGCAGCGGAAACGTTTTAGGTCAGCACTCTGGCGCACACGGCTTCACAATCGGTCAGCGCAAGGGCCTCAACATTGGTCGCCCAGCCGCCGACGGTAAGCCGCGTTTCGTTCTAGAGATTCGCCCCAAGACCAATCAGGTTGTGGTTGGTTCGCACGCGGCACTTGCCGTGACCGAACTTGCCGGCTCGCGCTTCACCTGGTGTGGCAGCGAACCCAAGGATGCAACCATCTGGTTCGAGGCCGACGTGCAGGTGCGCGCTCACGCAGATGCCGTGCCGTGCCTGGCCGCAGTTGTCGATGGCGAAATTGTGATGAAGTTGCGTGAACCGTTGATGGGTGTTGCTCCTGGGCAGACCGCGGTCTTGTATGTCGGCACCCGAGTTTTGGGTCAGGCCACAATCGATCGCACGGTCAGTGCTCTGTCGGTAGAAGCCGAGACAATAGGCGCATGACTCACGCTGCAGCAGCTAAACGCGTTGCCGAACTAGTCGATGAGATTAACAAGCACCGTCGCGCCTACTACTCAAATGACACGGTTCTGATTTCTGACGCCGACTATGACGCGTTGATGCGTGAGCTCGAATTGCTCGAGGCAGAGCATCCAGATTTAATCACCGGCGACTCACCGACCCAAAGCGTCGGTGGCGAGGCAACAACAACTTTCTCACCCGTTCAACATCTCGACCGCATGTGGTCGCTCGACAACGTTTTCAGTCGCGAAGAAATGGCGGCATGGATAGCCAAGTCGGGCGGCGGCCCATTCTTGTGCGAACTCAAGATCGACGGCCTGGCCATCAACCTGCGTTACGAGAATGGCAAGTTGGTTTCTGCAGCAACCCGTGGCGACGGGGTGGTCGGCGAAGATGTCACCGCAAACGTGCTCACAATCAAGTCGATTCCGCGCGAGCTTTCTGGCAAGGGCCACCCTCCTGTGGTTGAGGTGCGCGGTGAAATCTTTTTTGCAGTGGCCGACTTTGCGGCGCTCAACGAAGGCCTGATTGCGGAGGGCAAAGCGCCGTTCGCAAACCCGAGAAACTCGGCATCCGGTTCGCTGCGGCAAAAAGATTCGAAGGTCACGGCTAGTCGACCGCTTCGCATGCTGGTGCACGGTATCGGTGCTTGGCAGGACGCACCAGCCAAGAACCAGAGCGAAATCTACGAGTTGCTGAAGTCTTGGGGTTTGCCAACCTCTGAACGCTATCGCGTGGTCTCGACTGCCGAAGAAGTTCAGGCGTATATCGACGAATTCGAAGCCCATCGCCACGATCTCGAGCACGAGATTGACGGTGTCGTTGTGAAGATTGATGCCCTTGCAGAGCAGAGGGAGCAGGGTTACACCAGCAGGGCACCGCGCTGGGCGATTGCCTTCAAGTACCCTCCAGAAAAGGTGCACACCAAGCTTCTCGACATTCGTGTCTCGGTCGGTCGCACCGGCCGTGCCACTCCTTACGCGGTAGTCGAGCCCGTCAAAGTTGCCGGTTCGGTCGTTGAGTTTGCAACCCTGCACAACCAAGACGT